>DBXJ01000018.1 GCA_002309475.1 Bacteroidales bacterium UBA1215 | reverse complement strand
CTTATGGTTGGCGGAGCCAAAATGGGAATGGATGTTCGTATTATTGCTCCGAAAAAACTTCAACCAGATGCAAAATTGGTGAAGATATGCAAAGAAATCGCCAAAGAAACCGGTGCAAAGGTAACCGTTACCGATGATCCTGTAAAAGGTGTTAAAGGCTGCGATTTTATCTATACAGACGTATGGGTATCTATGGGCGAACCCGACAAAGTATGGAAAGAACGTATCGATATGCTAATGCCTTATCAAGTGAATGCCAAGATGATGAAAAATACAGGTAATCCAAAATGCAAGTTCATGCACTGCTTGCCTGCTTACCATAATCTTGAAACACAAGTAGGTCGTGACGTTCACGAAAAATTCGGTTTGGACGGCATAGAAGTTACCGAAGAAGTGTTCGAATCGGAAAATTCCATCGTATTTGATGAAGCAGAAAACCGTATGCACACCATCAAAGCAGTGATGGTTGCCACTTTAGGTGATTAAGAAAAATCATATTTGAATAAAAAGGAGATACCTTGAGTATCTCCTTTTTTTATATAAAAATATTGGATGTATTGATCAAATTTTCGTTAATACATATAAAAAAAGTTGAGCCACATGGCTCAACTAAAAAATGAAATGATAAATATTATAACGTTATTTCTTTGTATGTCTTTCTCTTCTTGCCAACTTCACAGGTTCTAATGCCAATTGGTCGCCATTCAACAAAGAAGCCACACCTTCTTTGCGTTTCTTTTCACAATCCGGACAATGACATTCTTCTTTATAATCGGTCGGCTCGGTATAGGTGGTAATAACGCCTTCGAAATTACGCAACACTACCCTATGCGGACTTTGAGATATCACATAATTTGGCATTACAGGTGTTTTTCCGCCGCCACCGGGAGCATCTACTACAAAAGTAGGAACAGCATATCCGGATGTATGTCCTCTCAAATTTTCAATAATTTCTATACCTTTTGAAACAGGTGTTCTAAAATGTTCCAATCCCATCGACAAGTCGCATTGATAAATATAATAAGGACGAACTCTCATTTTTACTAATTCATGCACCAGTTTCATCATCACATGCGTACAATCGTTCACTCCTCTCAACAATACCGTTTGATTGCCTAAAGGAATACCTGCATTGGCCATTTTTTCACATGCTGCAATTGATTCCGGAGTAACTTCTTGCGGGTGATTGAAATGTGTATTTATCCAGATAGGATGATATTTTTTCAACATATTTACCAATTCGTCAGTAATACGTTGCGGGCAAACCACTGGAGTTCTTGTTCCCAAACGGATTATTTCCACATGTGGAATGGCACGCAAACGTTGTATAATCGATTCCAACATATTGTCGTTAACCATTAAAGCATCGCCACCTGACAACAAAACATCTCTCACTGTCGGAGTTGCAGCAATATAGTCTATCGCCTTTTGAATTCGCTCTGAAGGTGATTGGCAATCGTGTTGACCGGCAAAACGCCTACGTGTACAATGACGACAATACATAGAGCACATATCTGTTATCAAAAACAACACTCTATCAGGATATCTATGAGTTAAACCCGGCACCGGAGAATCCTCATCTTCGTGCAAAGGATCTAACAAATCTGCTTCAGATTGATGCAATTCGGCTGCTGTCGGAATAGCCTGTCTACGAACAGGACAATATGGATTGTCAGGATCGATTAAACTCAAATAATACGGAGTGATGGCCATTCTTAAAGTCTGCAAAGATTTTGCAACACCTTCTTCCTCCGCCGGAGTCAATTTGATATACTTTTTTAACTCATCAAGAGTTTCTATCCTATTTTTTACCTGCCATTTCCAATCATTCCATTGTTCGTCGGTTACATTTGGAAACAATTCATGTCTTCTACTTGCCATATTTTATTTTTATTTATCTTTCAACAATTAACTTGCCAAAATAACATTTATCATTAATATTTACTACTCTCTTTTATAAACATGACTGATTTTCAGCCATTTTGAACTATATGTCTGTCTTGTGGTTTTGCCTTTTGGTTGTATAATTCTCTATAAAGATTTGACATATTTTTTGCCAGTGTTAAATGACTGTATTTGGGATTGACAAATGCTGCACCATTTTTTGACAAACGATTTCTCAACTCGTCATCTTCTATCAATTGCAACATTTTTTCCGCAAAACCTTCCACATCTCCACTATCAACCAAAAGTCCCGTTTCGTTTTCTTTGATAATATCTTCCACACCGCCGACTCTTGTTGCCACTATGGGTTTGTTGGCAGCTTGTGCTTCTATCAAACTACCCGGAGTACCTTCGTTCAACGATGTCAATGCGACAATATCAACACCTGCATTTACATAATCTATATCTTTCATCCATGATGTCAATATGATATCTACATCCGGACAAGAATCTTTATTGTCGGGAGAATAATGATAATTGGCATAAGTAAGATTTAATCTATTTGCCACTTGTTCAATTTCATGATGTGATTCACCATCTCCGACTATGAATATCTTAATTTTCTTATTTGTTTTTGTTTTCACCACTTTCATGGCTTCTAAAAACATAGTATGATTTTTTATCGGTGCCAAACGTCCTGTGATACTGATAGCTATTTCGTCATCTTGTACATTATAGGCTTTTCTAAACCATTGGCGTTTTTCATCTTGATTTTCATAATATTTATTCAAATCCAAACCAAGAGGCATGATCATGATTTTTTTAGGTCCGCCAATTTTATATTTGTTCACCAAATCATTGTATTGATTTTCACTCAAGACAATAATTTTCGTTGACAATAAAGCCATAAATCTTTCCACCCTGATAAAGAAATTCGACTTTACGCCATTGAAATATTTATCAAAAATATGCCCGTGAAAAGTATGGATAATAACCTTTACTCCACAGGTTTTTGCAGCCAAACGACCTACGATACCAGCTTTTGATGCATGTGTATGTACAATATCCGGTTTGTATTCTTTGATAATTTTTCTAATATCTCTAAAGGCCTTGAAATCTTTTTGTCCGATAGACCGACACATGGAATCTATTACTACCGGATGTACATCGTATTGTTCTGCAACAAATTCTGAATGCAATTCAGATTCTTCTTTTCTCCCGCCTATCAATTTGGCTTCAAATTCGTCCTCCGGCAAAAAATGAGTGAGATACACTGCATAATAGGTAGGACCTCCCAAGTTAAAGCGATTTAATATGTGTAAGACACGTATTTTTCTCATGATTAAGCGTTAGTCTATTTTATAAAAAAGTGAAGTGAGTTTTCTCACCCACTTCACTTATGCTTTTTTTATGCGTATAATTCTTCAAAAATTTTGCGTAGTTCAGGACTTTCACGAAGTTCTTGCAAAGTAAATTCTGCATGACCTTTGGTATATCCGTTACCCATAATCATATTTACATCTGCACCTATTCCTTCTGCACCCAAAGAAGCTTTGGTAAAGCTGGTAGCCATACTGAAGAAATATACTATACCATCATCTTTAGTACACAATACGGCTGTCATTTCTTGGTCAGGAACATTTACACAATTGATAGTAACATCTGCCATTTTGCCATCGGTTAAACGTTCTACCAATTCATATACTTGTACAGGTGTCATACCTGCAGCACTTTCTACTATATCACAGAATCCGAGATCTTTAATACGTTGTGTGCTCTTAGGACTATTGGCTATACCAATAACTTTACCTGTTACGCCTACACGTTTTTTAGCTTCGTATGCACATAACATACCGCTCTTGCCACCGGCACCAAGTATTACAACTGTTTGTCCATATTGGCACAATTTGGCAGTTTGAGCAGGAGCACCTGCAACATCCAATGCACTTAAAGCCAATTTTTCCGGCATGTCGTTAGGTATTTTAGCATATATACCACTTTCAAACAAGATAGCCTTTCCTTTTATATCTACTTGGTCAACGTCAGGACGTATAGCCAAAATTTCGTCTATACGCAATGGTGTTAATGACAAGGATACCAAAGTAGCAATACGATCGCCTTCTTTCAAATCTATTTTGCCTTTTAAAGCATCACCTATTTTTTCTACTTTTCCTAACAACATTCCACCGGAACCGGTACGACGATTTCTATGTTTACCTTGCAATTCTACATTAAGGAACATTTCTTTTTTAATTTCCTCCATAATTCTATCTTCGCTTGCACCTTCTCCTGCCTGTTGTTTGGCATAGTTGTGAATATCGGTGAACGAAGCGGAATCTATATTCAAAGTTTGCACATCAATGAGTATTTCGTTGTCCCAAATCTCATCCATGTTGTTATCTAACTTATTTGCCGGTTGCGGCAAAACACCTTTTGGTTCAATTACACGATGTGTTCCGTATTTATTACCTTTTTTTTGCATTTTTTTAATTTTTATAAATGATTATTTACGTTTCAGTCCTAAAATTTCTCTTGCTTCATCTGAAGTGGCCACTTCTCTACCCAATTCTTTTGCCAAACGAACAACCTTGGCAACTAATTCGCCATTTGATTTTGCCAAAACACCTTTGGATAAATAAAGATTGTCTTCAAAGCCGACTCTTACATTGCCTCCCATAGCAATAGCTGCCGCTGCCATTGGAAATGCATGCCTTCCTATACCGGTTACTGTCCAAGTTGAACCGGCAGGAATACCATTTACCAACCAGCAAAGATTAGCTACCGTTGCAGGAGTACAACCGGGAACACCCAATACAAAATTGAATTGCATCGGATTTCCGGGAACCTGTTGTTTGCGTGCCATTGTTAATATGGTATCCAAATGTCCCATTTCGAAACATTCATATTCAGGTTTTATACCACGTTCCATCATTCTTTTGCCGAATGCTCGCATGGTGGGCATTGTATTGTCAAAAATTTCATCTCCGAAATTGCAAGTACCGCAATCTAATGTTGCCATTTCCGGAACCGGAGTAGTATCGGTAGATTGAAGTCTTTCATCGGGAGTCATACCTACGGCACCACCGGTAGAAGGTATTAATATCACATCCGGACAAACCTTCAAAATGGCTTCGGTACATTCTTGAAATCTTTCTCTGCTTTGTGTAGGTGTGCCATCGTCAAAACGAACATGAAGATGAACAATAGCGGCACCTGCATCTACGGCTGACTTGGCCTCTCTGACAATTTCCTCTACTGTATAGGGAACGGCAGGGTTTTGTTCTTTGGTTACTTCTGCACCGCAAATAGCGGCTGTTATGATCAATTTTTCCATATTATCTTTCTATACGTTGACATTTTTTAGGAACAACACAAGTGCCGCTTGCACGACATACCAATACCGGCTCTGCCAATACATCGGCAGCGGAATCGGAAATATCTTTGCGAGGAGCTATCACCTTGCGAGCTTCAAATTTCATTTTTCTGGAAGTATTGCCAAAACTTGTTATTTCTCCGACAGCTTCGATATAATCGCCAGCATAAACCGGTGCTAAAAATTCAACATTGTCGTATGCACAAAACAAGCCTTCGTCGCCATCAGACATAATCAACAATTCTGTTGCCACATCGCCAAACAAGTGAAGCATGTGAGCACCATCTACCAATTCTCCGCCATAATGAGCGTCTTTGGCACTCATTCTAACTCTTATCATTGACTTATATTCCATTGTATCTTTTTTTTTGATTAACAAACTATATAATCTACCAAAATAGCCGGGGTATGTACTTGTTCAGGAGCAATTTCACCCACTTCTACCAAATTATCCACACCTGCTATTACAGTATCGGCAGCCATTGCCATCCAAGGATTGAAATTTTGGCTGGTGCCGAAATATACCAAATTGCCGTCTTTATCACCTTTGGAAGCACCTACAAATGCGATATCGGCACGAAGAGGTTTTTCCAACAAATAATCTTTTCCATCTACATTGACAACTTGTTTGCCGTCTGCAATGATAGTTCCCATACCTGTTTGTGTGAGCACTCCGCCTAATCCGCAACCGCCACAACGAATTCTTTCTGCCAATGTACCTTGTGGTACCAATTCCACTTCAATTTCTTTATTATTAAGTTGCTCTTGAATCAATTCGTTAGAACCGATGTGTGAAGCAATATATTTTTTCACTTGTTTGTTGATAAACAATTGACCGACACCCTTGTTGGAAAATGCGGCATCGTTGGCTATCACTGTTAAGTTTTTAACATTTGCTTTTGACAATGCATCTAATATCTTGTTAGGTGTGCCGTTGGCTAAGAATCCGCCAACCATAATTGTCATTCCGTCTTTTACTTTTGCTACTGCTTCTTCTACTGATATTTGCTTCTTCATCTTATTTCTATTTTCTTTAAAATTTCAACTATTTATATATACTATTGATGTAATCAATTTAATTTGCAAAAATACAATTTTTTTTTATATTAAAAGCAAAATATAAAATAAAAAAGGGTGATAAAATCACCCTTTTTTATTTTGCAGTGTTTTTTTATTTCAAACTATTGCGATGTTCTTGAAGAACTTCTTCTGCTTTTTTAATTTCCTCTTGTTTTTTCTGCATGTCATCTTCTTTTGCAGAGATTTTCTTTTCTAAATCTTTAATTTGGCTTTTCATTTTATCTCTGTCAGAAGTCATAGAGTCGTATTCTTTTTTCAATTTTTCAACAACACCTTCTTGTTCATTTATTTTCAATTGAATACTATATTCTCTCACGTATGCAGTGAAATTACTCAAGAAGTTTTTAACATTTTCTATAATTTCAGGATCGGTTGAGGAAGAAATAAAGTTTTCATTTCCTTTTGATACCAACATATAAACTACGGTAGCTTTATCTTTCTTTTTGCCGACTTCGGTTACCATAGTATAGATATCAAAATTCATGTTGCCGATTTCCGGAAACGGTTGTGCCAAATAAGCTCTCCAACCTTTAGCGTTAGAACCTTTCAAAGCTGCCACTTTTTCCATACGGGCTTGCAGTGCACCTTTTACCAAATCCACTCCAAAGTCATTGTATGTAATGGCTACACTATTAACTTTCTTTTTGTCAAATTCTACACCTGTTTCTACTGCTGTTTGTGCATATACGCCTGCACAAAATGTCATTACTGCTAATGCTACTAATATCTTTTTCATACCTTATTAATTTTTATTATTTTACTATTTGTTAAATTTATTGCTTAATCTTCTTTTTTCATATCAAATTTTATATCTTTTACTATCATTACAGAATTATCTTCTGTTTTTAAATCTTTTATTTTGCCTTCAAATTTGTATTGGTTGTTGTCCTTGCTTGTTTTCTCTTCTTGTTTTTGTTCGTCTGCAACCACCTCTTGTTTTTCCTCTTTTGGCAAATCTACCTTTACAGTGAATGAAGTTTCTGAAATTTTCACTTCCGAGCACTTTGGAGCCTGCACATCTTTCACTTTTTCAACCACTTGTGAAAATGCTGTCATGGATACAAACATGACTACTGCTAAACCTATTAACTTTTTCATAGCTACTAATTTTAAATTATTTTTATTCAAAATATGCAAGTATATTTTCTTTTGCTTTTACTTTTTGATTCAATCTAACATTTAATTTGGTTCCTACCGGCAACAAAATATCCACACGTGAGCCAAATTTAATAATTCCCAATTCTTCTCCTTGTTCCACCTGATCTCCGGTTTCTGCTAGACTGACAATTCTTCTTGCCATGGCTCCCGCTATTTGCTTTACCAACACCGTACGACCTTTTACATCTTTTATCACCACACAAGAATGTTCATTCAATTCAGAAGATTTCGGATGCCAAGCCACTTTCTTATCGCCCGGATAATAATCTGTCATCACCACTTCGCCTGAAATAGGATAAAAATTTACATGTACATTTGTCAGCGACATAAAAATTGATATTTGAATTCTTTTTTCTTTTAAATATTTTTCTTCAAATATCTCTTCTATTACAACAATCTTGCCATCTGCAGGAGCATAGATGGCATTTTCATCTTGTTCCAGTATTCTCAAAGGAAATCTAAAGAACCTGACTATCATATAAAACAATGACAATGCAGCTATTATGATAATAACATCTGCCAACCAACCTTTTACAAAAAAATGTGTCAATATCAACACCAACACTGCAAGCACTGCAAATGAATAAAAAATTATTTTATACCCTTCTTTATGTATCTTCATATTACAAAATTATTATCAAATATATAATTACACATGGAATAGAGAGCAATGTAGAATCAAAACGATCTAATATACCTCCGTGACCGGGCAGAATGCCTCCTGAATCTTTCACTTCAAATTGGCGTTTTAACAACGATTCCATCAAATCGCCTATTGTTCCCGATACAAAAACTATCAATGCCATCCATAACATTTGCACACTTGTTAGCGAAACGGACGGAAAAATTTTGGGAATAAAAAATGCCAACAACATGGTCAATATTAACGAACCGATACTTCCTTCCCATGTTTTCTTGGGAGAAACACGCTCAAAAAGTTTGTGTTTTCCTATCAAAGAACCTACACAATAGGCAAAGGTATCCGACATCCATATAATAATGAAATACAACAATAGAATTACATTTCCATGAGCAAACATCATAGGAATTCTATTAATTAAGGCCATGGGCAAAACTATCCATAACAATCCCAATACTTCGTAGGCAATTACATCAAAAGCATTGTATGAATTTCTAAACAAATCCACTGTCATCAATATCATAGATAAGGCCAGCACAATTACCAAAATGCCGATTTCTCCCACATAATTGAACAAAGGATCGTAGGCAATAAAGAAATACAATACCAAAGCAACTATATAGAATGCCCAAGAAATGTTTATATCTTTGGCATTCAACATTTTTACGTATTCAAACAGGGCTATGCAAGTAAAAATGAGAAATACATTGAACAAAACCATCTTTGCCGACAAGGTCGCCCAAATCATTAGTGCCACAAAAACAACACCCGTTATTGTTCTAATCAGTAATTGTTTCATGCTTCGGTGTTTTGATTATTGTCTTCCGATGTATTTTCTTCCTGACTACCTTCTTCATCGGGTTCTGCTTCTGGAATTTCCTCTGTAGCATTTTCTTGTTGCTGCAGGTCAGCATTTTTTTCTTTATTTTCTTCCGGCAATTTGCCTTCTTCTTGCAAACGTTCTTGTTCAAAAGGACGTTCTCCGAATATTTCCACCAAATTGTCTCTGAAAATCACTTCCTTTTCCAACAACAGGTTGGCCAATATTTCTAATTTATCCTTATGCTCCAACAAAATGGCTTTTGCTCTTTGATAAGCATTTTCCACCATTGTATGGACTTCTTCATCAATTGTTTGAGCTGTTTTTTCACTATAAGGACGATTGAAAGCATATTCACTTTGTCCGGTTGAATCATAGTAACTCAAATTGCCGACTTTGCTATTCAAGCCATAATATGCCACCATGGCGTATGCTTGTTTTGTCACTCTTTCCAAATCGTTTAATGCACCTGTGGAAACGGTTCCGAAAACAACCTCTTCGGCAGCACGACCGCCCAAGGTGGCAGCCATTTCGTCCAACAATTGTTCTTGATTGGTTATCTGTCTTTCTTCCGGTGTATACCAAGCTGCCCCCAAAGATTTTCCTCTGGGTACGATGGTCACTTTCAACAAAGGAGCGGCATATTTCAACATCCAGCTAACGGTTGCATGACCGGATTCATGAAAAGCGATAACACGTTTTTCACTTGGCGAGATAATTTTAGACCGTCTCTCCAATCCGCCAATGATTCTATCAATGGCATCCAAAAAATCTTGTTTGTCTATTTCCTTTTTATTCTTACGGGCTGCTATCAAAGCGGCTTCGTTGCAAACATTGGCAATATCGGCACCGGAAAAACCCGGAGTCTGCTTGGCAAAAAATTCCAAATCTACATTTTTAGACAATTTCAAAGGACGAATATGAACACCGAAAATATCTTTTCTTTCGTCCACATCGGGCAATTCCACATGAATTTGCCTGTCGAAACGACCCGCACGCAACAATGCCCTGTCTAAAACATCCACCCGATTGGTAGCTGCCAAAATAATGACACCGACATTGGTGGAAAAGCCATCCATTTCTGTCAGCAACTGATTCAAAGTATTTTCTCTCTCATCGTTGGTGCCTGTAAACGAATTTCTTCCTCTTGCCCTGCCGATAGCATCTATTTCGTCTATAAATATAATACACGGAGCTTTCTCTTTGGCGGTTTTAAACAAATCTCTTACTCTGGAAGCACCGACACCGACAAACATCTCTACAAAATCGGAACCCGACAAAGAGAAAAACGGCACTTTTGCTTCACCGGCAACAGCTTTTGCCAACAAGGTTTTTCCTGTCCCGGGAGGACCTACCAACAAGGCTCCCTTTGGTATTTTTCCACCTAATGCTGTATATTTTTTAGGATTTTTCAAAAAATCTACAATCTCCACCACCTCTTCTTTGGCACCATCCAAACCGGCTACATCGTTGAAAGTGATATTTACTTGTGTATCGTTGTCATAAAGGGTGGCATTTGACTTGCCGAAACCAAACACCTGATTGCCGCCCCTTCCGCCGATAGAACGGGAAAACATCACCCAAAACACTATCAACAAGACTACAAACACTATAAAGGAAATACCTTCCCAACCTATTGATTTTGAATTGTCATAAGAGATATCCACATAGGTGAAATTTTCTTTTATTTCATCGGCTTCCTCTGCATCCTTTCCAAGAATCAGCTTGTCCAAATGTCTTTCTTCTGCCTTGTTGATCAAATCGTTGATTTGCTCTATATCTCCAAAACGATAGAAAAAATGCGGACCTTCCTTGTGATTTTTAAATGCTTCTTTATAGGAATCGTCATTGTTGATACAATCTTTTTTGATGTAAATATTGGCGATTTCCTTGTTTTTGACAATATTTATTTTTTCTACATCTCCACGTTCTATCATTTGAGACAAGTCCACCTTGTGCACTTCTGACATCGGAGCGTCAAATCCCCATAATGACAAAATCAGCAAGGCGGCTGCTATCATAATATAAATCCAATAGAATCCCGCAGACGGCTTTTTGCCTTTTCCCTTATTATTTAAATTTCCAACAGGTTTTTTACTATTTATTTTTTGATTTTTTTCACTCATACTTCTTCAATGTTAAATTGCTGCAAACTCTTCTTTTTGTGCGTCCGCCCACAAACCTTCCAAATTGTAATATTCCCGCATTTCCGGTAAAAAAATATGTACCATTACATTGAAATAATCTATCAATATCCATTGGGCATTGCTGATGCCTTCCACATGTGAGGGCAAAATTCCCAATTGTTGTTTCACCTTCATACATACATTGTCGCACAAGGCTTCTGCCTGTGTATTTGAAGTTGCAGTACAAATTATAAACCGGTCAAACAAAGTTACCTGCAAGACCGACAAATCCATCTTTACAATTTGCTGTGCTTTCTTTTCTTGCAAAGCATCAATAATACAATCTGTTAGTTCTTCATTTGCCCTTGTCAACTTTTTATTAGTTGCTGTCATAAATTTCTATAATATGTCTATTTTACAATTTGCAAAGATACAAAAAAAATACGTACCAACAACAAATTTTCTTATTCGTTTTTCTTTTTATTGTTATCAGAACAGATAATGTTTATAAATTCTGCCACGGCTGTCGTACATAAACTGATTTTTTAAGGCTGTGATACGAGTAGGAACGGCTAAGTATCTGAAAAAAAATCGCATTTTGCCATTGTAAATTCAACGGCTCCTGCTATCCGTTTATCTATTGTTTGTGTTAAACATGGAAAGTTTGTAACTTCTTGTGTTGGAATCGCTGCAACCGGGCAACAATGTAGTGGTAAATGTCAATTATCAGACAACACTTTGGAAAAACCTGCAACTCAATCTCAACTACGAAGGCCGTGCCTCTGCAGGAGTAAAAATGCGGCATCTCGGCAGTGTGGAAATAAGAGCTTTCTTCTAAAGAAAAAATAGATTTCTTGTTAGTGTTTTTTTTTGCAAACAATACACCTACAATATTTTTTTCATTTTCATATACATAATTTATTCTTTTATAAATTTTTTAGTAATGACAGTTTCATCGGTTTCAATTGACAACAAATACATTCCTTGCGGTAAAGAAGATATATCTACACATGTCTTATTACTTTTTTGCTCTTTCAGCAAAACTCCCAATACATTGTACAAACAGACGCTTTTTATCTTTTCTTCAGGAAGGTCTATATAGATATAATCTTTGGAAGGATTTGGATAAATATTTACGGTAGTTTGAAGTGCCGGACTTGCTATGTCCAAATCCAAATCCCTGCAACTTACTTTTAGCACGGAACCTCCACTGGCTGCCACATAAAACAGAGAATCTTTCCCATCAACGGCATTGTATGCAGTATCGCGTGCTTGGTGCAAGGGATTCCACAACGGATCATATATACGCATTCTGCCTGTTGTTCTGTTTAAAGCACTAAAATAGGTGTCTTTACTGCTTTCTGCCTTAAAGTGTTTAATGTTATTCGTATTTGCAACAATTACACCAATGCCGTTATCTGTATATTTTATACTCAGATAATCGGGTTTATATGGTATAGAAATACCCGGACCCTGCAAAGAATCTCTATAATACATTTGCCTTTTGCTGTATGTTTGAAAATTGTCAAAGGTGTGATATATAGAATCCTCATAAACCCATATTGCTTCAGACTGATTTAAAAATGCAATATCGTAATTATTGCTTAAAATATCTACATTGAGGTCACAATAAAAGTTTATAGATGCATGAAAAGGCAATTGGGCTATACTGTCCCATGTATTCCCGAAATCTTGGGATTGATAAATACTACCTCCTGTATGCATGAGATGAGGGTCTTCATAAAGATTATAATCATCAACAATGGTATCAGACAAAGTTCTTCCCGCTATCAGATAAGCGTTTGGTCCGTTAAAATAAAAATCGGAAAGAATATAATCAAACGAACTGCTACTCCATGTTGTTCCGCCGTCAATACTTTTATACAATTTATTGTCAAGGAATCTTATGGCATAGATTGTATCTGCATCTATAGGACAAATCTTGAAAAAGGCGGGTAAAGAATCTTGGGTTTGCACCGTCCATGTATTGCCTCCATCGGTTGTTCTGAGCAATAAACTCCCTTTTAATAATAAATTCTTGTTTAAATACATGTACTTTAAATATTCGCCGTTATGAAAATCCTCATTATATAATCCGGCGGCAAAACCGACACTGTCATTGACAAACTTTATGCTTAAAAAAAGAGCATCTTTATTGGTGTAACTGGCAGTCCATGTATTTCCTGCATCAGTTGTCTTATATATCATGAATCTGCCACCCGTAAATACAATGCTGTCTGTAACACAGTGTATTTCAAATAAATCTCTTCCCAGAGTATCAACTTGTACACTTTGCCATTGACCATAGATGGATGTTGTTAATAATAAAGCAAAACCGAGAATTAGTAATTTTTTCATAACAATTAATATTAATATTTCATTTTGCAAAAATAACATTTTTTGTTGAATTATTCTTATCTATTTTTAGAGATATTCTTTATTATTACTATACAATATTAATTGGGAGAAGACGGAGGAATTAGATTATCAAAATCTTTTACAACAAATCCGGTACAACAATCTTTGCTAACATAAAAATCAAATCGCTTTCTAATATCTAATAGCATTATTGTATCGCTAATTTTATTGTCCTTGCTATCATATAAAATATGATTTCTAAGGATTATAGTAGTGATTTGAGAAAGCATATCGAAATTGGCAACAGAATCGCAAGAAATTGGTGTAATTGGTCCAAAATATTCTGTTTGTTCTTGTTTTGATTGTATTTTCAAATAAATGGCAGGAGCAGGGTTTCCTTGAAAAAACAAACTGTTGTTTTGAATAGGATAATAGTTTTCCTTTGCATTGTTTTTAAATTTGTTTAAAACTCCTTTAAAGATTTTGTTTTCAGGTCTAGTTATATTGAAAGAATAAGTTCCTTTAATTTCTTTTTCACCGGATGGATAATACAATGCAACCTCCCAATTTGTATCAACAATTCTTAAATTGTATAAAAATCCAATATTGTGTCTCGGAATTTCAATACAATTTGCCATTTCAATTGTGTCGTATTCTAAATTACAAGAATTAAGTATCTGCTTGTAAAAAATTCGATTGGTTTGAGACGACCTTATAGAATCATCAGTAGGAAAAATATCAAAAAAATCTTCGTCCCATTGTTTGATAGTATAAAATTTATCATTGATTGGAAAAACACAATATCCATATTCATCCGTATATACTTTTTCTTTACAAATTTCATTTGTCTCGCAAAACTTATTTTTACAAGAAAAAAGCAAAAGTAACAAAATCCAATAATATTTCTTATACATTTTTGACTCTTTTGGCAATCTCTAATTTTTCTCCTCATTGATAGTTTATGGCAACAAAGGTTACATTAAAACTATCCAATTTGGCTTTATTTCATTTTGCAAAGATATAAAAAAATTTAAAATTTACCATAAGTGATAATCACCGAAATATCTTGTAAAGAACTGATTTTAGGTACTAAATAGCATTTATACCATCCTTGGACTACACATGTCATATCTTGTATAACATGAATAGATAAACTATAGGTAGCATTGATGTTCTCTTCAAAATTAGTTTTGATGGTATCTATTCCGGAAGTTGATACTCCTTTAATTAGTAGCAACGATTGTTTTGAAAAATCAATAGCTGGAGTATTTGCACACAATTGATTCAACTGTTGATTGTTATTAATTAACAACATAGTGTCATTGGATTTGATAAAATCAGACGAATTGACACATGGACAAAGTATCGTTGTAATATCCATGAATGAAGTATCATTGGAATTAATAAAATTAGAAGGATCAACACTTGGATTTTCCTTAGTGTCTTTAATATTTTCTTCCTTCTCACATCTTGCAAAAAGGACTATTCCTGCAACAAGCAAGACTGCCATTGCCACCATGGGCATTATTTTGTATCTCGTTTTCATTTTTTGTTATTTGTGATAAATTTTCAATTTGCAAATATACAAAAAAACTTTAAATAAAAAAAATGATTTACAAAGAAAAATTTTTGTTCACTACCCCATTCTGCCAAAAAATGAACAAAAGTAAACAAAAAAGTGTCATTCTTATTTTTTTTTAGTACTTTTGCAGTTTATATTATTAATAAATGGGAAGGATATTGGCAATAGACTATGGACAAAAGCGTGTCGGCATAGCAGTTACAGACGAAAATCGTCTGATAGCGAATGCTTTGACGACAATTCCAAGTGCGGAAGTGATTACTTTTCTACAAAATTATATTGCCAAGGAAAATGTAGATTTGTTGGTGGTCGGCGAACCCAAACAAGTCAACAACAAAGCTTCTGAATCCACCAAATTTATCAATCCTTTTTTGAAGCAATTACAAAAAACATTTCCCGACATTCCCATAGAACGCATGGACGAAAGATTTACATCAAAAATGGCCTTTCAGACCATGATAGACGCCGGCTTAGGAAAAAAAGCCCGTCAAAACAAAGCATTAGTGGATGCCATTAGTGCAACAATTATCTTACAATCCTATTTAGAAAGTTTAGCATTTAAAAATACACAAGAAAAATGATATATCCTATTGTTGTTTATGGAAATCCCATTCTAAAAAAAGAAGCGGAAGACATTGAAAAAGACGAAATTGACATCAAACAATTGGTTGCCGACATGTTTGAAACCATGTATCATGCAAGAGGATGCGGTCTCGCTGCCCCACAAATCGGCAAATCGATCAATATATTTGTGATTGACACCACCGAAATGGAAGACGACCCGAATATAACACCTGTAAAACAAGCATTTATCAATGCGGAAATTACAGACAGAACCGGCACGGATGAAATGTTTAAAGAAGGTTGTCTGTCGGTGCCCGGCATTAACGAAGATGTAATCAGAAAATCCACCATTACCATCACTTATTTAGATGAAGATTTTGTCGAACACACGCAAACTTTTGACGGCATGCCCGCCAGAGTAATCCAACACGAATACGACCATATAATGGGCAAAACTTTCATCGACCGCCTATCCCCTTTCAAACGTACTTTGCTGAAAGGGAAATTGAAAGATATTATATATGGCAGAATGAGAACTTTTTATAGAACCAAACCTAACAAATAATCATGATGAAAAGAAATATAACATTTTGTATAATAGTTGCTGTAAGCATTTTATTGTCAGCATGTTCATCGGCAAGCAAAGATGCTAAAGCCATCAGTGCATTAGAAGAAGAAAGCTACGAAGGATTTGACACCGTCAAATTAAACAATTTAATAACTTCCTACCACAAATATATAGCCGACTACCCTGACGATTCCTTGGCACCGGAATATTTATTGCGAGCCGGTAGCATTTACATGAAACTTGGTCACGGCGATGAGGCCATCAACGATTTTGACAGATTGATAGAAACTTATCCCGGCTTTGAAAAATTGCCGGAAGTATATTATTATCGGGCTTATACTTTTGAAGGGGTGCTCTATGATATTTTCACTGCAAAAATTGCCTATGAGGATTTTATAGAAAGATATCCTGACCACTATATGGCCAACGATGCCCGTATGTCTATCAAATATTTAGGCATGTCACCGGAAGAAATTGTAAAATCATTTGAAACTGAAACAACAGATACATTAGAAGAATAATCTTTGAATATTTACAACCATATCGAGCAGATAAATAGCAATATTCCAATGGCAATAAGTGTTGGAAGTTTTGATGGTGTGCATTTGGCACACCACCAGATTCTACAAAAACTCGCTCAAGAAGCCGAAAATATTGGCGGACAATCTCTGGTAGTAACTTTCAGCACCCACCCCAGAGCGGTGATAGACCCGGATTATCAACTAAAACTATTAAACACTATAGAAGAAAAAAATCAACTGATAGCCCGATTCCATATTGACAATATTTTATATTTAAATTTCGACAAACAAACCGCCAATCTATCCTATCAAGATTTCTATTTCTTTCTTTTAAAACACATTAATATACAATCAATTGTAATGGGTTTCAACCATAGTTTCGGAAAAAACAAAGAAGGAAATTTTAATAGTTTGACGGCTTTGAATCAAAACAAAATACATATTATCAATGTAGAACAGCAAAAAATTCACAACGAAAATATCAGTTCCACCATTATTCGCCGCCATTTGCAAAACGGCGACATCGCCTTGGCAAACAAGTTGCTGGGCTACAGCTATTCTATTGCTATTAAAAAATTTGAAAACCAAGAAAATAGAACTCTATTTTCTATTATTGACCATAAAAAAGTACTACCTCAAAATGGCACTTACCATGTCCTTATTGACCAAATGCCCTGCGAAGCAGTCATCAAAGACACAGAAATCATTATCGACAAAAAATTTGACAAGGATTTATATTCATTAATATTAATATCTTAAAAAACTATGGCAAAACAAAAATTAAATCAAGATATTTACAAGGAAATTCGCCCTTATACTGACGAAGAAATTCCTTATGCTATCAATAGAATGCTGCAAAGCAAAGGTTTTATCACATCGCTGACCAACTTTTTACCGGACGTACCTATCAATGTTTTGGTAAAAAAAGTCCGCAAAATCCGGACAACCGAACAAATGCAGAAAGAAATTTTGATAGAAATCTGCCGTACTTTCAAGGAAAGAAGTATTGACAATTTTTCGGTGAGCGGTTTCGGCAAATTAGACCCTAACAAAGCCTATCTATATATTGCCAATCACAGAGACATTATCATGGATTCTGCACTACTGCAGATATTTTTAACCGACAACGATTTAAAAATTTGCAGAAGTTGCATCGGCGACAATTTGCTGACAGCACCCATATTCACCGATATTGCCAAATGCGGCAACATGTTTACCATCACTCGTACGGGTTCAGCACGGCAGATTCTTGCCAATTCCAATTTGGTATCGAATTATATTCGAAAAAGTATCTGCGAAGACAAATGTTCTGTTTGGTTGGCACAAAGAAATGGCCGAACTAAAGACGGATACGACAAAACACAACAAAGTGTATTGAAAATGCTGTATTCCAGCAAGAAAAATGTAGATATCTACGACTCTATTCGTGAATTGAATATTGTGCCGGTTACCATTTCTTATGAATTTGAGCCATGCGACCAAATGAAAGCCAGAGAATTGATTCTCAAAGAAAAAATGAAAAAATATGTGAAACTTCCCGACGAAGATTTCAAAAGCATTATGACAGGAATTTTCTCCTACAAGGGTCGTGTTCACTTGCAATTCGGCAGAATCATCAATGAACAAATTGACGAAAGCTTGAGTTTTTCGTGCGATAATGACAAAATTCAATATGTTTGTTCCTTGATAGACAAACAAATGTATAGCAATTATCGTTTATGGCCCAACAATCACATTGCCTACGATATTTTGAACAATACCACGGAATTTCAAAATTATTATTCAGAATTTTCCAAGCGTGATTTCAACCAACATATCAAAAAGCAATCCAATGTTGACGATGTCAGCTATTTTAAGATGAAACAAAAACTATTGGAAATATATGCCAATCCGGTAAAAGCTTTTTTAGAAAATAAATAAGAAAAAGTAATTTTTTCTCATTTTTTTTTACTACTTTTGCACAGATTATAAGGAGAGATGCCAGAGTGGTCGAATGGGGCGGTCTCGAAAACCGTTGTTCGCTTATGCGGACCCAGGGTTCGAATCCCTGTCTCTCCGCCACTATCTTGTAAATGATGCATATAGGTCTCTATTCCGGTTCCTTCAATCCTTTTCACAACGGACACCTGCAAGTGGCGACAACTATGCTCAAAAAATATCATTTTGATCAAATTTGGTTTTTAGTTTCTCCCAACAACCCCCTAAAAAAGGCAGAAGACCTGATTGATGAAACTTTAAGATTGGAAATGGTACAGGCTGTTGTAGATGAATACAACAAGCAAAATCATTGCGAGGATTTTCAAACATCAAATATAGAGTTTGATTTACCTAAACCATCCTATACCTACATCACTTTAAGAAAACTCAGACAAATCTATCCCGACAACAAATTTTCATTAATCATTGGCGGCGACAATTTAGCTTGTTTTGACAAATGGAAAAATTACGAAGAAATACTTCAAAATCACGCTTTGTATGTATATCCTCGTAACAAACAAACAATTACCAACCTCAAAGGAGATATTATATACACCTCCATGCCATTTATCAATATTTCATCTACTGAAATTCGCTCTAAAATAAAAAACGGAGAACATGTTGAGGATTTGCTTCCTGCAACCGTCCTTTCTTTTATCTTAAAAAAACACTTGTATCAATAAATAATTTTATTTTTTTACCTCAAAATTTTCAATCCAACTTACTTGGATTTATTTTTTTTTATCAATCTAAGTAAATTACTTTGCATATTTTTGTATTACTATTTATTTTTTTTATACTTTTGCAGGTGTTAAAATTATCAACCTTAAATAAATAAGTATATGAAAAACAAGTATATAGACTTAATTCAGCAGACCTATGAGTTTCCACAAGAGGAATTTAGAGTAGAAGATGGCACCTTATTTTTCAATAATATTGATTTAATGGACATCATCAAACAATATGGTACTCCATTAAAAATCACTTATTTACCGAAAATTTCACAAAATATTCAAAAAGCCAAACGTTGGTTTAATGTGGCCATGGCCAAAGCCGACTATCAAGGCGATTATCATTATTGCTATTGCACAAAAAGTTCCCATTTCAACTTTGTTTTGGAAGAAGTGTTGAAAAATGATGTTCACATTGAAACATCATCCGCTTTCGACTTGCACATTATTGAATCATTGAACGAACAAGGATTGTTTGACAAAAACAATTTCATCATCTGCAATGGTTTCAAACGCATTCAATACATAGAAGGAATCGTCAATTTGGTGCACGAAGGATATACAAATATCATTCCCGTTTTAGACAATATGTTAGAATTCGACCAACTTAATTCCATCTTGGATGGCAAATGTAAGTTAGGTATTCGTATAGCATCAGAGGAGGAACCAAGATTTGAATTTTATACTTCCCGTTTAGGAATCAGATACAATGATATTATTCCTTTCTATAAAGAAAAAATCAAACACAATCCGAAATTTGAATTGAAGATGTTGCACATGTTCATCAATACCGGAATACAAGACACGGCTTATTATTGGAACGAATTGTCAAAATCGGTCAATGTATATTGCGAATTAAAAAAGATTGCACCGGAATTGGATTCACTAAATATCGGCGGCGGTTTCCCTATCAAACGTTCTTTATCGTTTCAATACGACTATGAATACATGACTGAGGAGATTATTGCTCAAATAAAAACAATGTGCAACCGTAACGGAGTGGAAGAACCGCATATTTTCACTGAATTCGGATCTTTTACCGTTGGCGAATCCGGAGCGGTACTCTACTCTATTTTGAATCAAAAGAAACAAAATGATAGAGAGTTGTGGAATATGATTGACAGTTCTTTTATGACTACTTTGCCGGATGCTTGGGCAATAAATCAAATATTTATTCCATTAGCTATCAACAATTGGGATAAAGAATATGAGAGAGTTTTTCTCGGCGGATTAACTTGTGACAGTCAAGACTATTACAATTCAGAATCTAATTTGAATGCTATATTCTTACCCAAAATCACCAACGACGAAACACCTCAATACATAGGTTTATTTCACACCGGTGCCTATCAGGAATCGGTGGGCGGCTATGGTGGCATTCAACATTGTTTGATTCCCGCTCCTAAGCATGTAATTATCGACAGAGAATACGACAGTGCCGATGATGAAGTGGGCGAAATTGTCACCAAATTGTTTGCCAAAGAACAAAGTTACAAATCCATGTTGAAAACACTCGGCTACTAATATGGAATCCATCAAAGAAATCTACAGAATCGGCAACGGTCCGTCAAGTAGCCATACAATGGGACCCAAAAAGGCGGCACAAATTTTTAAAAGTAAAAATCCTGACGCCGAAAAATATTGTGTAACATTATACGGCAGTTTGGCTGCCACAGGAAAAGGTCACTTAACCGACAAGGCTATTTTAAGTGTTTTGGAACCGACTCCTACCGAAATTATTTGGCAACCTGACATTGTTTTAGACTTCCATACCAATGGAATGAAATTCGATGCATGGGACAAAGACAATACTTTGCAAGACACTTGGACCATATTTTCTATCGGAGGCGGAGCCTTGGCAAATCCGGACACGCCACCTGAAACCAAGCCGCAAATTTATGAACTCAATACCATCAGCGACATACTTACATGGTGCAAAAAAACCGGAAGAGCTTACTGGGAATACGTAGAAGCCAACGAAAGTAACGATATTTGGGACTACCTGAAAGAAGTTTGGCATGTGATGCAAGATGCTATCACAAGAGGTTTAGACACCGAAGGTGTTTTGCCCGGCAATTTATGCATCAGACGTAAGGCAACTGAATATTATATCAAAGCCACCGGCTACACCGACAATTTAAAAACAAGAAGTTTGGTATTTGCCTATGCCTTGGCATGTGCAGAAGAAAATGCTGCAGGCGGCAAGATTGTTACAGCTCCCACTTGTGGTTCCAGCGGAGTGCTGTCGTCGGTATTGTTTCATTTGAGCAAAAATCACGCTTTTCAAGAAAAACGCATCCTAAAAGCACTGGCAACTGCGGGATTGTTCGGCAATGTAGTAAAATACAATGCCTCTATTTCCGGAGCGGAAGTCGGCTGCCAAGGAGAAATCGGTGTTGCCTGTGCTATGGCAGCAGCAGCAGCCAACCAATTGTTCGGTGGCAGTCCATCGCAGATAGAATATGCCGCAGAAATGGGCTTGGAACATCACCTAGGATTGACATGCGATCCTGTTTGCGGATTGGTACAAGTACCTTGTATTGAACGCAATGCATATGCTGCCGCACGTGCCTTAGATGCCAATATTTATGCCACACTGACCGATGGTAGACATTTGGTATCGTTTGACAAAGTGGTGGCTGCCATGAAAGAAACAGGACACAATCTGCCTTCACTCTACAAGGAAACTGCCACAGGCGGATTGGCTAACTTTTTCTAATATTTTATACATTATATATATTAATACGCATTTTTTTCTCATAATTGAAAAAAAAATGCTATCTTTGCAAGTTCTAAATTAAATTTTACATACCGGCATGTAAATCGCGAGACAATAAAAAAGGGGGTTATTATGATAGATACATTAACATTAGGGAAATTGAAATGGCTTCACGTTCAACACCCGACAGATGAAGATTTTGACAAATTACAAGATGAATATGATTTTCACCCTCTTGACATTGAAGACTGCCGAAGTTACACACAAAGACCAAAAGTAGATATCTACGATAACTATTATTTTCTAATATTACATTTTCCGCATTTTGACAATCAAAAACGATTTATCAGAGCCAAAGAAGTGAAAATTTTTTGGGGAAAAGATTATATTATCACCATTGGCCATTCCCACTGGATTGTAGAAGACTTGTTCAACTATTACAAACAAAATCCAATGGCTTCAGAAGGATTGATTGCCAAATCGAGTGATGCAATATTGTACAATTTGCTCAATCGACTCATCAACGAATCATACCTGCTTGTTAGTCGTGTGGGACAAGAAATTGATGAAATCAACCGAGAAATGTTTGATGAAAAATCCACCAACACCATTGAAAAAATTTCCGTTGCAAGACGAAATATCATCCAATTGAACACTATTTTCAAGCCACAGTTAAGAGTATTCCACAAATTTGAATCCGGTGACATTCAAGGTTATGAACAAACGGAGGATATGGAAGACTACTGGGGCAATATTTTGGATATCTACCAAAAAATGTGGGATATGATTGAAGACTTTGAAGATTTGACATTTTCATTGTCGCAAACCTTCGATTCTTTGCAGGCCAACAAGACCAACGAAACCATGAAGGTGCTCACCCTGATATCCACCATCATGTTGCCTATCACCTTCTTGACAAGTGCCTACGGCATGAATGTTGAACTACCCTTGGCTAACTATCCAAGTGCCTTTTGGATGATTATGGGTTTCAGCATTGTATTGGTAATTATCTTTATCATTTTCTTTAAAAAGAAAAAATGGATATAAAAAAAAGCGATTGTATCGCTTTTTTTATTTTTCTTCCTTTTCTTCTTCGTCTTGTTTTTCATCAAAAACAAGCAAATTGTTATCATGAAGTATATTGTACCAAATAAACAATTTTTTCATATCCGATACATGTACTCTTTCTCTGTCGTATTCCGGCAATACCTCTGCTAAATATTGCTTCAAATCATCATCTTTGACAGATTTTGGATCGATGCACTTTCCGCCATTTTCTTTTTCGAAAATCTTTTTGAAAACATCTTCCAATGGAATACTATCTTCATCTGTATAGATGGCAATATTATTTAAGGCACTTGCTCTTGAAGATGCAAATAATGGCATTTTTGATTTATCCACTAATGATTCTACTACTATTTTATTCATTCCTTTTGACACCAAGCGATACAAGCCCGGTTTTCCTGATACTGATAATATCTCTTTTAAATCCATTTTATTACTTAATTATCTTTAAAACATCGTCCAATGTCGGTCGCTCTAAAAAGGTATAGTTGTTACCTTCCCTTTTGAACCAAGTCATTTGACGTTTAGCATAACGTTTTGTATTGGTTTTTATTTTATCAACTGCTTCTTCTAAAGAAATTTTTTCTTCCAAATAATCAAACAATTCTCTATAACCTAATGTATTTAAGGCATTTAATTTTTTATATGGAAACAATTTTTTTGCTTCTTGCAAGAATCCTTTTTGCATCATTTCGTCAGTCCGCAGGCAAATACGTTGATTGAGTTGTTCTCGCGGCAATGTCAAACAGATTTTTATTATTTTGAAATCGCGATTGTTTTTGGTCTTTTTTCTCAACGAAGTATATGTTTGTCCTGTTTGCAGGCAGACTTCCAAAGCTCGCACAACCCGCTTGGGATTTTTTTTGTCAACTATCGCAAAATATTCTTCATCTAATTGTTGCAACTGTGCCACCAAGGGTTCCAAACCTTCTTTTTGAAATCGTTGTATGAGAGAATTTCTCAAATTTAAATCTATATCCGGCAAATTATCAATTCCATAGCACAATGTATCTATATACAAACCGCTACCGCCGGTGGCGATAACAAAATCTTTTTCTTGGAACAAATTACCCAACAAAGCCATGGCTTCCCGCTCGTAGATGCTTACATTATAATAATCAAAAATGGACAAATTGCCGACAAAATGATGTGGTACGCCATCCATTTCTTTCTTGGTGGGGGCAGCCGTTCCGATGACTGTTTCTTTATAGAATTGTCGTGAATCTGCGGAAATAATTTCCGTTTGCAATCTTTTGGCTAATTGTACGCAAAAAGCAGTCTTTCCAACAGCCGTTGGACCTGCTATGATGACTAATGTTTTATTATTTACATTCAAAAGATATTTGAATTAAATTTCAGTTTCATCTCCAAATTCGTCGTCAAATTCTTCACTGAAGCCTTCGTCTAAATCTTCGTCATCAATACTTAAATCTTCGAGAAAATCATCTATTTTCTTCAATGGCATGGAATCGCCCACACTATTGGTGCAGATGGGATATTGATTTTTTTTCTTGTCATCTACTTCCACCAACTTTAAAAGTTCAATATAATAAACGATATGATTTAAATAATCGTATTCAAATATGAGTTTTTGATGAGGATCGTCAATAAAATCTTTTATCTTGGCATCTTTCATCACATATTTGGGCATTTCTTTTTCACTATCTTCGTCAACATTCATATCAACAAGAGTGATTTCTTTTTTCTTTGCCCATTGTCCGTCTGCAATAAAAAATGATGACAATTCACCTTGGTTATATCCTTTAATAGAAGAAATTATAACATCGTGAAAATCTTGAAAAGTCTGTTCTCCAGCGATTTCGTAATCTCTTGTAAATCCTTCTATTTCGTCAGATGTCATTCTGAATTTATATACGTACATATCCCAAAAATTAGTTTTGTTTTTATTTGTTTATTCGTTTGCAAAAATAGAAAAAAAATAATTATCAAACATACAAATATTATTTTTTAATTATTTTTTTTGTAATTATTTCATTCATACCACTTTCTATGATAATGAAAATTTTCTTTATGGTTGCTGACATATTCGGCAAAAATATGATAGTTGTCCAGAAATTTTTCAGGTTGACTAATGTCGTGAATATCCAAAAAACGATATTTAAGCCATGTCAATCTTTTCAAACTTACGAATAAATATTCCCAACATTCCAACAAATCTTTGTCAACAACAAACAGCATATCGAAATTTTTCAAGGCTACAATATTGTATTCTTTCATAATTTGTGGAAATTTGCTCCAAGTATTGCTTTCTAATTTACTGTCCTCTTCAAATTCCAAACCCAAGGACATTTGATTTTTCAAAATTGAAGCATTTGAAGAAGAGGCCACTTTTTCGGTTATAATATGCAATGCATCCGAAGTTCCTATCAATTTGTTGCCATAAGCATCTTCATTGGCAATACAAAACAAAGGCTTTATTCTTTCGTCATATTGATTATAAAGCATTTTTGCATCAAAATTATCCAAATCCGATATGAAAATTTCCTTTTTATCTTCAGTTTCAACTTCTTTTTTATCGTCTTTGTTTCTGTTGGTGATAGCTGAAAACAAGTATTTTGTATCCTTATAAAGATGTGCATAAAAATCAAGACCTTTATATTCTGCATTTATCAAAATAAGATAAGCAGATAGTTTTTCATCGCTTTTGAGTTTTTCTACTGCAGGTTTTTTAATTCCTAAAGCATTTGTCGGATAAGTTTTTGCCATAAACAACATTTTTGCAAAAATAGTAAAAAAAAATGGATTTCACACCCACCCTCTTACTTATTTTCTCACTAAAAAATGTTATCTTTGCATGTTTTTTTAAGTATTATTGCATTCAACGATTAAAATGGATACATTATTAGAAATAAAAAATTTACATGTTTCTATTGAAGGAAAAGAAATTCTCAATGGCGTAAATTTAACCATCAACAAAGGAGAAGTTCACGCTTTAATGGGACCCAATGGTAACGGGAAAAGCACCTTGGCATCTGTGATTGCCGGTAAAGAAATCTATCAAGTTACCCAAGGTGAAATATTATATAAAGGTAAAAATCTTTTAGCAATGCCTATTGAAGAACGTGCCAGAGAAGGTATATTTCTCGGTTTTCAATATCCTGTTGAAATAAAAGGTGTCAGCATGACCAATTTTATGAAGACCGCTCTCAACGAAATAAGAACATATCGTCATTTGCCACCACTTTCCGCTCCTGAATTTTTAGCACGAATGGAAGAAAAAAAGAAAATAGTAGAACTGACAACAAAATTATCCAATCGTTCTGTCAATGAAGGTTTCTCTGGTGGAGAAAAAAAGAAAAATGAAATTTTCCAAATGGCGATGTTGGAACCTGAATTAGCCATATTGGACGAAACTGATTCCGGCTTGGATATAGATGCATTAAAAGTTGTGGCAGGTGGCGTTAACAAATTGAAAACTCCTGAAAATTCAACTATTGTCATCACCCACTACCAACGTTTATTGGATTATATTGTACCTGACTTTGTCCATATTCTTTATGAAGGAAAAATTGCCATGACTGGCGACAAAACCCTTGCCTTGAAATTGGAAAGCGAAGGTTACGATTGGCTTAAAAACGCATAATCTTTATGGGGACACTCTATCTTATCCCTACTCCGATTGGAGAAAATGACGTTGACCATGTTATTCCACAATATAACTATGGCATCATTGGCAAATTGCGTTGTTTTGTGATAGAGGAGATTCGTACTGCAAGACGTTTTCTTAGAAAAATTGACCAACTATTTCCGATTGACGATTGTAGTTTTTTCGAACTTAATGAACATGTTGTCAACAATTTTGACTATTCAAAAGTACTACACTTACTCAAAGACGGAAACGATGTGGGTCTGATGTCCGAAGCCGGATTGCCTTGTATTGCCGATCCGGGCTATACTTTGGTGTTAGCCGCTCAACAACAACACATCCACGTGGTGCCCCTTGTGGGACCTTCTTCTTTGATGATGGCACTTATGGCATCGGGATTGTGCGGGCAAAATTTTGTCTTTCATGGTTATTTGCCTGCTGACAAAATTTCTTTAGCTGAAAAAATCAAAAATATTGAACTACCGGCTATCAAATACAATCAAACGCAAATATTTATAGAAGCTCCTTATAGAAACATGCAACTATTTGAAGCCTTGCTAAAATATTGCCATCCACAAACATACCTTTGTGTTGCCTGCCAAATTTCACAACCGGACCAATTCATCAAAACCATGACCATTGAAAGCTGGAAAAGAGCAAAAACTATCAACATTCATAAAAAACCAACTGTATTTTTATTGGGTATTAACTAAAAAAATGAACATTTTTTGTTAATATCAACATAAAAACATTTATAAAACATTATAATTCAATTATTTAACAAAATTCATTTTCAACCACATTTTTTCAATAAAAAAAAGAAAAAATTTATTAGTATTTCATTAGTTTTTTATATTTTTGGAAATTGAAATTTTGCAAAAAAAGAAACGCATTATGAACACCGAAGATTATTCAAAATTAACTGCTTTATTAGAAAAAATCAATCAACAAGTACAACAGATAGACAATCGTTCCTCCTTGATTGACATAGATATATTGTTAGATGATGTAAAAGCTTTTTATATAGCCTGCAACCATTTGAAAAACACTATCACCGAAACAGAACCTGTCAGCCAACAAGGCGATATTTATACACAAAGTGACACCAATGGCACCTTGTCGCTTTTCAGCAATGGCTTTGACGAAGAACCCGCCAATAAAGCCCCTGTAGCCAAAAAGCATACAACAAAACCAGCAGCTAATCCGGTAGAAACAACACCTGCTTCAGAACAAGTATCTACACCAAAACCGATTATTGAAGACAAAAAACAAGAAACTCCAAAGGTTGAACCAAAAATAGAACCTAAGGTTGAAACTAAAGTTGAAACAAAAACAGAGCCACAACAAGAACCTATTGATGATTTTGTTTTAGATGCAGACATGCTCAACGATGTTTCTGAAGCAGAACCAGAGAAAACGGCAAGTCCCGAAGAAAACAAGCATTCTGATGCTTTTGACAAAGGCATTGATTTAGATGCCATTGAATTTGCCGAAGGTAGCGATGAATACGAAGAAAGCGATGAAGAAGAAATCCCCGCTCCTCGAGCAAGCAAGAAAAATGGTCCGGACCTTCCTCCGCCTCATTGGGGTGACGAAACAGAATTCGACTCCCCTATTATCAGTGGCATGAGTATTAGTGAAGCCTACAAAAACGAACGTCCAAGCATTAATGATATGGTAAGAGATATCAACACCAACAATACACTTGGCGTAAAACTAAAACACAGCAATGCTACAAGTTTGCTCAACCTTATAGACACCAACACCCGATTTTCTTTGGTAAAAGGATTGTTCAAAAACGACAACAATATTTTCCTTCAAGAAATCAACAATTTAGACGAAAAGAAAACTTTAGCTACTGCCATAGATTATTTGAACGAACTCACAGAACAATTTCGTTGGAAAGAAGACAGTGAAAGTTTTAAAGATTTAAAAAACATTATTCTAAAGAAATTTAGTCACTCAATATGAAAAATAAAATATTTCTTTTCATCATCGGTATTTTTGTCAGCTGTAGTACTTTTGCCCAAGCAGCATTTTTTACCAAAAATGATCATATTCAAAGTTGGTACATCCAACTTGACAATTTTTCAGGATGGGACAAAATTGCTAACAATACCGATTTTCAAGATATTTTAAAACAGAATAAGACCACTTTTGACCAATTGAATAAAAGTGACTTTCATTTTATCGATTTTGACAGAAATGGTATCATTGACATATTGTTTCAAGGAAATATCAACGGCAGTGAATATGTATTGATATGGTATAATAATCGAACAGATTACTCCTTGGTAGTACAAGAAAAAGGTCGTATTTATCAATCCAACCTTTGCCAAAACGAACAAGCTCTCATTTTCAGTGTTTGGCAGAATGCATGCTGTGGAAGAAATATATGTGTCAATACACAATACGATTGTATTTGTACCAACAATACATCCTTTTTCTATACTGCTTCTAAATCTTTGATATACAGAGGCACTTTTCTCCCCGGAAAACTCATCAGCCGACCAACAGCTTTCCATCTTGATGGAATCGGCTACTTGAGAACACAACCTTATGTTGACGACAGCAAAAAGAATGGAAGCAATTATGCTTGGTTAGGCAACACTTTGGGAATGTATGCTCCCAATGCCACCGGTACTATTTATGCTGAAACACAAGACGAAAAAGGAAATTTCTGGTATTTTGTCCGCATGAACAATACCTCCAATACACTTATTCATAGCGACAGATTTGTCCACCAAAATGAAATCAGCGATGCCAATCAATGTTTTTATTATGGCTGGATAAAAGAGTCTGAAGTAGTTTTAGACAACTAATTTTCGGCTTCCCGATAATCTTGAATATAGGCATAGACAGTTGAAAAATCAGCAGCTTGTAGTTTTTGTCGGTCAATAAAAACAAACAAACGACCAAGATTGCCAAACTGCAACCCCCTATCCTCATCTGAATCTAATTGTAGCAACAATACCTTGTTGTCGCCTTCGGTGTCAAAAACTTGTGAAATGCTATGCGGATATCCTAACAATTGATTTTCTTTTTCTGCATTTATCAAACGGAAATAGCCATCTATTTTATAATCTTGAAATGTTTCTCTTGCCCAATCGTCATCTATATCCGGCAAAGATATGGCTGAATAAAATTTTAACTTGGCCGGCTTGCCTTGTTGCAAGTTGGCATAAGCATTTGCCGGCAAACAGAATGCACCTTCTTTTTGATAGACCACTTGCAAAAAATTGGATTTTCCTTCTTGCATCAACGTAGGATTAATGAAAAAATAAAGCATTCCTTCTTTGGGAAGTAAATTATTGTTACTTAATTCTTTGCAATTGATTTGAGAGAGAAAAATCATATTATTCATTGCTTCCGGCAATGCTTGTAACAAAGAAGGTTGTCCTCCTATTTGAGATGTTCCTGTTTCTCCATCAAAGTCCACAATGTCGAAACGTATGTCCGTTTTCATTTCATTCAAAATGGCATCACGATAATTATTCAACTTCAATAGTTTGATTTTTTGTTCCAAATCATCCCTATCTATTATATAATCGGTTGTGAATCGGATATTTGCCAAATGTTTTTTATAATTAATTTCATCATTGACAGTATCGTTGAATACTATCAACAAAATAGCCACTACCAAAGTGATTGCTAAAGCGATAGAAAGTCCTATACTCATTTTATTGTTTCATTATTTTTTTTATAATTTGACCTTGATTATTATATACTCGCAAAATATACATTCCTGTTGACAATGGTGGCAAATTGAAAGAATAAGTCTGACTGCCTATGGATGCGGAAATGCTCTTTTGATACAACACCTGCCCTATCATGGACACTATTTCTACATGATAACTCTGATTTTCTGTTGACTGCAGTTGCAAAGTTAAGCAATGTCCTATAGGATTGACCACTTGAACCTGCCAAGGAATTTTGTTGGCAGCCTCTGCTACCGACAAAGTATTTTCCACTTCAAAATCCATCACTACAGGCAAATGGTCACTGGCATTATACAATGCTTGTGCCATTGTTGCAGAAACCGCATAATTGGTGCCGTCGGTAACAGATTGATTGAATCTTTGTCCGTCTTGACCTACTGCATGATAGGTATTTGTCAATGCTTTCACTTTGTCATAACCCTTCAACACCGACTCCGACACCAATATAAAGTCAAATCTATCATCCAAGCCACCGGATGAAAAGCAATTGTCGCTATATTTGTGTGTTGACTGCGTATGATAGGCGGAAAAATCAGTTTGATCGTGCCATGTACCATACTTATTAATAGGATCGTAGAATCGAATGAGGGTATTGGCGTGATACAAAAGTGTTTGATAAGCCACTTCTGAAGCTTGGTAAAGATTCAAATCTCCACACAATATATAATTATCGGCTACGCCAATGGTATTCAATCTTGTCATAAGGGCATTCACTTGCTGTCCACGGGCTTCTGCATAAGACTCACCTGACTTCAAATGTCCTACTATGACTACCAAAAATGCCGTATCTCCTTTTGACAAATCTGTCTGATTGTAGTATAAACGATACACATTGAAATCTCTCACCGAGTTGGCAACATAATAAGAGGAGTGCATCGTCAGTTTTTCACGATTGTAGAAAATCATGTTGGCAAGCGTATTGGAACTGCCGCCGGATGCCGATGTCAAATCGCCCATTCCCCAATTATTATTCCCTTGGATATTCAAACAGCTATCTAAAAATCTGCGTGGATAGGACATTGTATTTCCTATTTCGTTGACAGTAATAATGTCCGGCTGTATGTAGGCTATAATGGTTCGCAAGGCGGCATCTTTTGCCGTAAAGTTGCTTACACATCCACTATAATTGTTGGAATATTGCATCAAATTGTAATGCATCAATCGCAATGTATCTGCATGAGACAAATAGATGGCAAATAGTGCAATAGCCAACAACAAATATCTTTTCATCATTATTGTAGAAAATGAAGAATATCTTTTTCTTGCAAAGTGGTATAACTCATTGTTTGAACAATATTTCCTTCGTCAGAAAACAATATGACAGGCATTTTTCCTTCGGTGATATTGAGGAAAGTATCTACCGTAAAGGTAGTATATGCCAAAGGCGTCACTTTTTGTTCGCGGAAAAATTTATGCATAGGTTCATCCGTTTCCGCACGCCAAAATATTACTTTTACTTTGTCTTGGGGAATTTGCTCCCGCTGCATCATGGCATGCACTTTTTTCACCGACTTTTTGCAATAGCCGCAAGCTGTGGAATACATACAAATGATTTGTTTTCCTTGCGTAAACTCATCATATTTATCTGTATTTTTCAAGGCAGTTTGATACAATTCCGCATTGATTTTTTGTTGATTTCCGTAGATAAGCGTATATAAGTAATTAGGTGCATTTATCACCATCACAAGCGTTACGACCACCACACCTAAAACGGCAACTATGACAGGTGATTTTTTCCATTTTATGCCATAATCGGTATTAATTGGTATCAACAAACATAACAATATCAAATTTTTAGCAATTGATTGTGTGCGGTTGAGCACCAATTGTTCTCCAAAGCAATGGCAATTGTTTATATCTACATGAAATACATAGGGCAACACTATCAAATAAATGGTAAAGCCCACCAACATGAGCATGGCTGTCCAATAGGCAAATTTTCGTTCCAGCCCGATTATCAACAACACGCCTATGGTAAATTCCACGGCTATGAGCAAACGTGTCAGCGTTTCCACTAGGGATATGCTGAATAACTGATGTTCGTAAATATATAGATCGAAAGTTTCTATCGACAACAATTTCAACACAGCAGAGGCGACGAACACACCCCCTACCACTATGCCCAATATCACTGAAATGACCTTGTTTTGTAATGTTAACTTTTTCATATTCTATATACACAAAAGGGCAATGTCCAACATTGCCCCGGTTTGTTTTCTAATGTAAATATTATTTACATTCTACACCATTTTTATTACCGTCATTATCAACAACTATAGCATTGAGGTCTGAACATTTTTTGCCGGATTCCAAATCAACATCATCATCTGTATCCACAACTATACCTGCTGCATATGTTCTACAAACACATTCTTTGTCACAAGATGTAAAACATGCCACAAATGCCACTATTGCCAATAATACTAATACTTTTTTCATTATTCTAAGTTTTATAAAACCATGCCTACTCTTTGTTGGATTTTCGGCTACTTCCATTTGCGTGCAAAAGTAACATTTTTTTTATTACCAACATCTAAAAAAGAATAATTTTTTATAATTTTTTTCTATCAATTTACTCTCAAGCCTTTCCCTATTAATCAACGCTTCATCTTGAACGATAGAACACACAACTATTTGTTCTTTTCTTAAACTTAACTATAGCCAATTAGACCCTACTAAACAAAAACGGGGACAATAAATATTGTCCCCGTTTGTTTTTAGCATGTAATATTATTTACATTCCATACCTGTTTTGTTATTACCATCACTGTCAACAACATAAGTATTTAGGTCAGAACATTTTTTACCTGATTCTAGTTCAACATCGTCATCTGTTGTTATCACAATACCTGCTGCATAAGTTTTGCAAGTACAAGTTTTGTTACAAGAGGTGAAGCATGCTACCAATGCTACTGCTGATAATAATACTAATACTTTTTTCATTATTTTATTACGTTTTATAAAACTACGCCTACTCTTTGTTGGATTTTCGGCTACTTCCAATATTTTGCAAAAGTATCATTTTTTTTCTTACATTTATTTAAAAAACAATTATTTTTTTTATTTTGCTAATCAAGATATTTGTTTTCGCATTCTCTCAATATACTACTGATGACATCTTACTATACAAAAAGAGGGCAATGTAACATTGCCCTCTTTGTTGGTTGATGCTAAATTATTTACATTCAACACCGGTTTTGTTTCCGTCTTCACTAGTAATTAATGCAGTCATGTCTGCACATTTTTTACCTTCTTCAACTTCAACATCGTCATCTGTTGTTATAACAATACCATCTGCATAAGTTTTGCAAGTACAGGTTTTGTTACAAGAAGTGAAGCATGCTACAAATGCTACTGCTGATAATAATACTAATACTTTTTTCATTATTTATATTTTTTTATTGAATCATGCCTACTCTTTGTTGGATTTTCGGCTTCTTCCAATTAATTGCAAAAGTATCATTTTTTTTTATACCATTGCACATTTTATTTTTTTTCTTGATCGTCTTGATATGCAACAAATTGCGAGTCTATCAAATCCACTACTATGGTTTTATTTTTATCCAAACTATTACTCAAAAGTAATTTAGATAGATTGTTCATGACATTATTTTGAATTACTCGCTTCAAAGGACGGGCACCATAATGCGGGTCGTAGCCCATGTCTGCCAAACCTTCAATAGCATCATCTGTAAAGCGAACTTTCAAATCGTTTTTCTCCAATTTTTCTTTCAAATTGTTCAATTGCATTAATACAATTTGATGAATTTCCGCCTTTGACAATTGTTTAAACATCAATATTTCATCTATACGATTCAAAAATTCAGGTCGGATGGTCTTTCTCAACAATGCCATCACCTCTTCTTTGGTAACATCTTCCATGTCGGCATGGTTCATCAGACCTTTGTCATAATTTTCTTCTATGATATTGGAACCCAGATTTGACGTCATGATGATAATCGTGTTTTTAAAATCGGTTACTCTTCCTTTGTTATCTGTCAAACGACCATCGTCCAGCACTTGCAACAAAATATTGAAGACATCCGGATGTGCTTTTTCAATTTCATCAAAAAGAACCACTGAATAAGGTTTTCTTCTTACTTTTTCTGTCAATTGTCCGCCTTCTTCATAGCCTACATATCCTGGAGGTGCACCTACCAAACGCGACACGGTGTGAGCCTCTTGATATTCTGACATATCTATTCTGATGATAGCATCTTCGGTGTTGAACAAATATTCTGCCAAGGCTTTTGCCAATTCGGTTTTACCCACACCGGTTGTTCCCAAAAAGATGAACGAACCGATAGGACGTTTTTCGTCTTGCAAGCCGGCTCTGCTTCTTCTAATGGCATTGGCAATGGCTGAAATAGCTTCTTGTTGTCCCACTACTCTTTTGTGTAATTCCGTCTCCAAATGCAATAGTTTTTCTTTTTCGCTTTGCATCATTTTGCTGACAGGAATACCTGTCCAACGTGCCACCACTTCAGCTATGTCATCGGCATCAACCACTTCATCTATCATTGGCTTGTCACCTTGTAGTTCACGAAGTTTTTTGGTATCTTCTTCTATTTTTGCTTCTGCAGCTTTGATTTTGCCATAACGCAATTCTGCCACCTTGCCATAATCTCCGTCTCGTTCTGCTTGAGTGGCTTCAAAACGATAGTTTTCAATATCGTTTTTCGATTGCTGAATTTCGTCCACCAAAGAACGTTCTTCTTTCCAACGAGCGTGCATGGCATTTCTTTGCTCTGACAGTTCTGCTATTTTCTCGGACAATTGAGCAATTTTCGATTGGTCAGATTCTCGCTTAATAGCCTCTCGTTCTATTTCCAACTGTCTGATTTTACGTTCAATATCATCTAAAGATTGTGGTACAGAATTGATTTCCAGACGCAATTTGGCAGCTGCTTCATCTATCAAATCAATGGCTTTGTCCGGCAAATAACGATTAGAAATATAACGTTTTGACAGCATTACAGAAGCAATAATTGCCTCGTCCAAAATTCGTACCTGATGGTGGTTTTCGTATCTTTCCTTCAAACCTCTTAGAATGGAAATAGAAGATTCTTCATCAGGTTCGTCCACATAGACAACTTGGAAACGTCTTTCCAAAGCTTTGTCTTTTTCAAAATATTTTTGATATTCGGAAGTGGTCGTTGCACCAATAGCCCGCAATTCACCTCTGGCGAGAGCCGGTTTTAGAATATTGGCGGCATCCATAGCACCTTCGCCACCACCGGCACCTACCAAGGTATGAATTTCATCAATAAATAATATGATATTTCCGTCTGATGCAATTACCTCTTTAACAACGCTTTTCAAACGTTCCTCAAATTCTCCTTTGTATTTGGCACCTGCCACCAAAGCTCCCATATCCAAAGAAAACACCTGTTTGGTTTTTAGATTTTCAGGCACATCGCCTTGCACAATTCTGTGCGACAAACCCTCTGCTATAGCAGTTTTACCCACACCGGGTTCTCCTATTAATACAGGATTGTTTTTGGTTCTTCGAGATAAAATTTGCAACACTCGCCTGATCTCTTCATCTCGACCGATTACAGGATCCAACTTGCCTTTTCGTGCCAAGTCGTTCAAGTTTTTTGCATACTTATTCAAAGCATTATAACTTTCTTCTACATGAGGAGAATCGGCTTTGCTACCTTTTCGCATTTCCATAATGGCTTTTTTTAATTCTGTTTCTTGCAAACCTGCATCTTTCAATATTTGAGAACATTTTCCTTTTGAACGCACTACTGCTAACAACAAATGCTCCAAAGATACATATTCATCGCCATATTCCGCTATAATTTTGTCTATACTTTGGAAGATGCCTGCCATGGTTTGTGAAAAATAGACGCCATTGCCACCGGAAACTTTCGGTAATGATTGAAATTCTCTATCAACCACTTTTTTCAACAAATCGACATTGACTTCACATTTTTTTAACAAATACGGAATAACAGCTTCTTCGTTCAACATAGCCTTTACAAGATGCACATCATCAATAAATTGGTTATTGTTTGATGTTGCCAATTCTTGTGCAGCCATGATGACTGATTGTGTTTTTATTGTAAACTTGTCTAAATTCATTTTAAATTTTTCCTTTCTTAATCTTTATTTTTCAACTAACCTATTCACAAAATTCGTTCCACTATTATTTTTACGCCATTTTGACACATTTTTCGATACAACAATGTCATTTTGACAGATTTATTTAGAAAATGAATCTTTTTGCATGTGACAAAACTGCCTCTAATTAATAAAGATAAAAAAAATAAGCAAAAAGTGTGGTTTGTAATAAATATTTATGTATTTTTGCATTTTAAATATCAGTAAAGATATAAAATTGTTTTTTTATTGAAATATAATAATTTAAGTGTAAATATAATAATAGAATGAAAGCGAAAAAGTACATTTTGTTGGGTTTATCCATTTGTTTAGTACTTAGCGGATATGCTCAAAAAGGAAGGAAAGCCAACAATGGTTGGACATCAATTGGTCCAAGTAACATTCAAGGAAGAGCTCTTACATTGTGTGTTGACAACACAAATTCATCCAAGTTGTATGCAGGTGCTGCAGGTAGTGGTTTGTGGATTTCACCCAATGGTGGTGCCACATGGAACAGAATATCTGCATTTCAAGGTTCTGCAGCTGTGTCAGCCATTATACAAGACAATTCCGGTGCCCTATACGTAGGAACAGGTGATGCTTTGTTAGGTTCTAACAACGGCTATACCACTCCCGGAGTATCAGACAACTACAATTCTTGGGGTATCAAAGGTGATGGTATTTACAAATCTACCGATGGTGGTGCCACATTTACACAGTTGTCATCCACAAGCGATTGGGAAGCAGTAAACTCCATGGCATACGATGCAACCAACAACAAGATATATGTTGCAGGAGAAGCCGGTTTGATGGTTTCAGCCGATGGCGGTAACTCTTTCTCTATGGTATCTGCTCAATCGTTAAAATGTACAGATGTAAAAGTCGGCGACAACGGCATGATAGTTTATACCGATCGTGGTACAGCAGCTGGTGCATACGTTTCTACTGATGGCGGAGCAACTTTCACATCGGTTTGCGGAACAAGTAGCACAAAACTTCCAAAAGATGCCGGTCGTATCAGTTTAGCAATTTCTAAATCTTGTCCGGACATGTTGTATGCCGTTGTAGCAAATACCAGTGGTGCTTTTGTCGGCGTATATCAATCAAGAGATAAAGGTACTACTTGGAGACCGATTTGTCCGACAGGTGGTTTGATAGATATTATAGGAGGCAATAATGGAATGTCTTGCCTACAAATAGAAGTATCTCCTACCGACTCTTCAAAAGTATTTGTCGGCGGTAGAGCATTCTATTATGGTACAGAATATAGCATGGAACAAAACTTCAATTGGAATTCTATCAGCATTAATATGTATCTATACGATATTGTTATGCACGATAGTGATATGTATTTATGTACAAGAACCGGTATCTACAAATCAACCAATGGCGGTTCTTTCGCTCCAAAGAACAACTATTTTGCCACCATGCAATCCTATACATTAGCAATTGCCAATGATGGTCGTTTTATGAGTGGTATAAAAGATGGTGGTATTGCCTACATTGCCAATCCGACCAATAGTACCAAACAAGCCGTTGAAATCAACACTCCACAAGGTGATGGCGGCAATTGTGCATTCTCATTCATCAAATCTGAAGCTTTATTCTATACAGGATATTATGGTTATGTATATCGTCAAGCCAGTGCAAGCAGCGATGCCCAAACTCCGGTAGAATGGTTCGGCAACAATGAAGAAGCTACCACGCTAATGGCAAAAAACGGCACTCACACCCGTTGGTATCCGGACGACAATTTCATGACCAACACCTATGCAAGTGCAAGAATCAATCCTATTGTTTTGTGGGAAAATCCAACAGATTACAATAGCATTGACAGCGTTGATTTTATCATTGACAAAACATACGTTACAGGTGACAAAATATGTGTAAAAAGCAAGAGAAACGGCTACCCTATTTGGTATGAATACACAGGAACAGACACTTTGTATCGTAACGAAGATACTATTAGAGTTCAAGATATTGTTACATCCAGATTTTTCTTAGGCGGTGGCGGCCATAAATATTCAACAGGTGCAACTGTAGCCGTAGGTGCTCCTGTCTATATGTCAACAACTCACTTAGATTATGCAAGTACACCTTCATTCACATGCGTTTTCCGTACAGAAGATTCTACAGAACAAGTAATCGACTTACAAGTTAGCAAAGATGGTAACAATCTTTATGTTTTAACCAGAAAATATGCTTCCGGTTATAGTTATTGTATCTATCGTGTTTCCGGTTTTGACACATACAGAGAATTGGAACAAATAGATGTATCTAAACACGTTTACGACCCGTCTGCCGGTTTGACAACTCCTAACGACAGAAGAATGTTGGTGGATGATACATTATTATATGCTGAAACAGGTGTAGATATTCTTTCTATCAGTTTAGATCCATCCGACAACGACGTATTGGTATATACTACAAACGGAGATGGTGTTGGTTATACACACATCAATGCTATTACCAATGCTTCTACAGCAACCAGAAACGATGTAAACATTGAAATGAAAGAAGGTTCAGGTATTCCGGAAGGCATTGCCGTTTACACTGCTTTGATAGAAATGAACAACTCTGACCTTTGCTATATCGGAACTGAAGTTGGTATTTACAAAACTGAAAACTTTACTTCTTCAGAACCCACTTGGACACTCTACAATGATGGTATCGGCGTAAAGGTTCCTGTTTTCAAACTCCTTCAACAAACACATTTCCAAATGGATGCAAAATCTGTTACTTATTCTGCAGATGGTCAGGCAGTAGAAGTTGAATTCCCTGGCGTTTCCAACTATGGAAATATCTATGCAGCAACCTACGGATTAGGAATTTTCATTGACAGCACTTACTACGATGCCATTGAATCCCCACGCATGACTAACAATCAAACTGACAACAATTTGTTCATCTATCCTAATCCAACCAAGAGCCAAGCAACAGTTGTATTTAACATCCAAACAGAAGCTCAAACTACATTAAATATTATAGATATTACAGGTAGAACTATTTCTTCTAGAAACTTAGGACAATTAAGTGAAGGCTCTTACCAAGAAACCATAGATTGCTCCGGTTTGGCAAATGGTATCTATTTCATTAATATCAAAAATAACACTACTAACAGAACATCAAAATTAATTATTCACAAATAACAGAAATTAAATAGAATAAAGAAAAGGATTGATTTCATATCAATCCTTTTTCACAAAAAAAAATTCAAAAATGAAAAGAGTATTTTTAACATTATGTATTTTATCCACCATTTCATTTGTCTTCGGACAACAAGTGGATATTTCTACAGCAAAACAAGTTGCTACAACACAATTCCAAGCAATTTCTGACAACACATCTCCTATTATAGCAGATGTACAAACAAAATACGACAACAATGGTCAGGCCATATACTATGCTGTCAACTTTCAAGACGGTGGTTTTGTAGTAGTTGCAGCAGACGAAAGAGTCAATCCTATTATTGCCTATTCTAATCAATCACGCTATGAAATCAATAAAATAGCTGCATGTGAATCATTTGTAAGTGCATACGAAAATCATATTGCAGACGTACGCAATGTTCAAGCAACAAGTCCCAAAGAAGTGACTGCCAAATGGGCTAATTTGAAAGCAGGAAAAATTCGTAAAGAAACCGGTGCCGATTCACCATTGATGACAAGTATTTGGAATCAAGATAAGTATTACAACTGGCTTTGTCCGGATGATGCCGAAGCTCCTTACGGATACGACAACCACGTACCTAATGGTTGTGTTGCCTTGGCAATGGCACAAGTAATGTATTATCACCGTTACCCAAGAACCGGTTATGGTAGCAGCAGTTACTCTTCCGACTATGGACGGTTGTATGCCAACTATGGTGCAACTAACTATGATTATGAATCCATGGCAGACGAAGCAATCGGCTATAGCGATGCTATTGCAAGATTGATATATCATTGCGGCGTTTCAGTTCAAATGGCTTATGCCGCAGGAGGTTCCGGATCCAATATTAGTGATGCCCTTACTGCTATGCGTGGCAGATTTTTGTATGCCCAAACCGCCAATTTAAAAGTTCGTGATGCTTATTCGGATAGTGAATGGTTGAATTTGATTAAAGCCGACATTGACAATGGCTGCCCTATTATCTATAGTGCTTACAATCCACAAGCATCTCACGATGCCGGACATGCATTTGTATGCGATGGTTATAATTCAACCGGCTACATCCACTTGAACTGGGGTTGGGGCGGACAAAACAATGCTTATTTCTCACTTTCCGGTATGGATGGCTATGTTTCGTCCAACAAAGGTCTCTTCAACATGAAACCTCGTAACGATACCAGCAATTTCTTTACAGGAACAAAAACATTGACAGCTACATACGGTTCGTTTAACGATGGTAGCGGAAGAATTGAATATAGAAACAATACTAATTGCTCATGGTTGATTAGTCCGGGTGCCAATACCACTAGAATAACTTTGACAGTAGCCAAATTCTCTACCGAATTGGGTAATGATATTGTTAATATTTATGCCGGCAACTCTGCCAATGGCACTTTGGTAAAAAGTATTTCAGGTGATACCATTACATCGGGAACATCTATTTCTATTACCGGTTCAGAAGCATTCATTACTTTCACTTCTAACGGATCTGTTACAAAACAAGGTTTCACCTTCAACTATTCTGTCAATAGATCTATGGAAGGTTATTGCTCCGGCATGGTCAATCCTGCCAAGAAAACCGACAATCAAGGTATTTTAACCAATGGTAGCGGCACCAATAATTACGAAAATACTAATACTTGTTATTGGTCTATTGCACCAAGTGCAGCTGCTTCAAAAGATGCCTTCGGCATTATATTCCGCGAATTCAATATAGGACAAGGTGACATGTTGGAAATTATGAAACAAGGTTCTACCACGGCTACAGCAACCAATATGATATTCGCAACCAAAGGTCAATACCGTTTTTCTTTAGACAATATGCCTACTTTGGATTCTATCTATACTGTTAACTCAAAAACTGCCTATATTAAATTTATTACTGACAATAATTTGACCAACAAAGGTTGGAAAATTGAATGGTTGTCAGACTTAAATATAGACGAAGTTGAATCCGGATTTACAGCCATTTCGGTTTACCCGAACCCTGCAACTTCAATATTAAATATCAATATTGAAACCAAAGAAACAGAATCTGTTAAAATTGACATTTGTGATATGTTAGGCAGAATTGTTTATAGTGAAAACTTCAACAACAACCAAATTAATACTACTGTTGACGTTAGCAACTTTGCAAAAGGTATCTATATGGTAAGAATGGCTACCAACAAAGGCATAACTACAAAGAAAATAAATATTCAATAAATTGTGTATAAATAATAACTCAAAGGATGGCTTAGCCATCCTTTTTTTACCTATGAAGAAATTAGTTATATTGTTTTGTATTTTAGGTTTCAACCTATATGGCTTTTCCCAGTCCGTTGACAAGGAAACAGCCCAGAAAGTAGCCACCAACTACTTTCAGTCCATCAGCAATCAAATGGCAACTATTGCCTACATTGATAGCAAAACCGACCGGTATGGGAAAGTTATCTACTATGCCGTCAATTTTCAACCTGCCGGCTTTGTATTGGTGGCCGCTGACGAAAGAGCGAACCCCATTCTCGCCTACTCTACCCAAAACGAGTTTGTGATAGGCAAAGTCCCCTCCACTGAAGTGTTCACTGAAGCTTACGAAAAAAATATAGCGGACATTCAAAGCAAAAAGAAAACCTCTGACACCTATTCCAAGCAATGGGCAGACTTGAAACAAGGCAAATTCCGCAAAGAAAGCAACAACGAAGCTCCGCTATTGACCAGCCTATGGAATCAATCGAAATACTACAACTGGCTATGTCCTGACGATTCCACCACTTCCGCCTACTACGACTACAAAGTACCATGCGGTTGTGTGGCTTTGGCTATGGCTCAGATTATGTACTATTATCGCTATCCGAGAATGGGCACCGGCACAAAAGCCTATATGTCTAAAAACGGATATGGACTAATACGTGCCAATTTTGACACCACTGTTTATGATTATGAATCCATGTCGGATGTGGCTTACAACTATAGCGATGCACTTGCCAGATTGATATTTCATTGTGGAGTATCGGTTGAAATGCGATACGATGCAGAAGGCTCCGGAGCATTTAGCGGAGATGTCGCCACTGCCTTAACTTCATTTTTTTCCTATAAGTATGGCTTTATCACAAGCAAAATCGGCTATAGCGACGAAGAATGGTTAGCAAGAATTAAAACTGACATTGACGCAGGTTGCCCTATTTATTATAGCGGTTCCAGCACTACAGGAGGACATGCTTTTGTTTGTGATGGTTACAATAATGACGGTTATGTCCACATCAATTTTGGCTGGGGCGGTGCCGGCAATGGTTATTATTCTTTCAGCAGCATGGGAGGATACAACAACAATCAACAAGCTATTTTCGGTTTAAAACCTTCATGCGACACCAGCAATTTCTTCAGCGGCACCAAAACACTTACCGCCACCTACGGCTCTTTTAACGATGGCAGCAATTACTTAAATTACAATAACAACAGTTCTTGTTCTTGGCTGATTTGTCCGGGAGAAAACACTTCCGACATTACCTTGAATGTAGCACGTTTTTCTACCGAAATCGGCAACGATGTTGTCAACATTTATGCCGGCAAGTCTGCTGACGGCATTTTGGTGAAAAGTATTTCAGGTGACACCATTGCCCCTGAAACTTCTATCATCATCAACGATTCTTGTGCTTTTATCACTTTTACCTCTAACGATTCCATCGTTTCCACAGGATTTACCTTCACCTATACAAGCACAAAAACCTCCAACAATTATTGTTCTACATCTGTCAACCCTACCCGCTTGACCGAAGACCACGGCCGCATTGACAATGGCAGTGAAGGAAACGGCTACGATAAATCCAATATTTGCTATTGGAGCATCGCCCCTGCTTCTGCAAGCGATAGTTTTGGCATTATTTTTAGAAAATTTGACCTTGCACAAGGCGACATGATTGAAATCATGCGACAAGGAAAGGCACAAGGTGCCACCTTGAATTATGCCAAAAACCGACAATTCAGATTTTCTTTGGACAAAAAGCCGACTTTAGATTCCGTATATAGAGTAAAATCTTCTGCCACCTATATAAAATTTATTTCCGACAACAATCTCTCCAACACAGGTTGGGAAATTGAATGGGTATGCGATTTAAGTATCAACGATATAGAAAGCGGTTGCAGCAA
>DBXJ01000045.1 GCA_002309475.1 Bacteroidales bacterium UBA1215 | reverse complement strand
ACGCTTCCGTGAATATATTATCCGATAATTCTAAATCATCAGTTTCCGACGCTTTTGATTTGAACGCGAATAATAGCTAATGCTTATATTAATAATATGGTAACCTCAAAATTTATCACTTGTCATCCATTTGCAGTTGCAGACAGCTGAGGCTACCTTTAGAGCCGCCCTCACCGCCTATGGACTTATTTTCTACTTTATTTTTGCATCTTTGCCCAAGAATCCTTAAGCGTGACTGTTCTATTAAAGACTAATTTTTCCGGAGTAGAATCCTTATCTATACAAAAATAGCCTATTCTTTCAAATTGGTATTTGGCTAAATAGTTGGTATCGATAAATGCCGGTTCTACGTAAGCGGAAACCACTTTTAAGGAATCGGGATTCAAATTTTCCAAAAATGTATGTCCTTCTTCCACATTATCGGGTTCCGGAACAGAGAACAATCTATCAAACAAACGCACTTCTGCCGTTTGGCAATGGTCAACACTCAGCCAATGAATAGTACCTTTCACCTTACGATTGCTTTCGGCGGAACCGCTGCGGGTTTCAGGGAAATAGGTGCAATGGATAAGTTTTACTTCTCCTTGCTCATCTTTTTCAATACTATCGCAACGAATAATATAGGCATACTTCAATCTCACCTCTTGTCCGATGGCTAAGCGGAAGAATTTTTTAGGAGGATTTTCCATAAAATCATCTCTTTCTATCCACAGATACTTGCTGAAAGGCACTTTTCTGGTACCGGCGGAAGCATCTTCGGGATTGTTGACAGCGTCCATCATTTCCACTTGTCCTTCTGGATAGTTGTCTATCACCAATTTCACCGGATTCAACACTGCCATGGTTCTCAAGGCATGCTTATTCAAATCTTCCCTTACACAAAATTCCAGCAAGGAGATGTCGATTACATTTTCTCTTTTTGCCACACCGATGGTTTCTGCAAAATTGCGGATAGATGCCGGCGTGTAGCCGCGTCTTCTAAAACCGCAAATAGTCGGCATACGAGGGTCATCCCAAGAGGAGACATAGCCTTCTTTTACCAATTGCAGCAATTTACGTTTGCTCATCACGGTATAATTGACATTCAAGCGGGCAAATTCCACTTGTTGCGGATGGTGGATGTGCAAATTTTCGCAAAACCAGTCATACAAAGGTCTGTGTACTTCAAATTCCAAAGTACAAATAGAGTGTGTAATGCCTTCAATGGAATCGCTTTGTCCGTGGGCATAGTCGTACATAGGATAAATACACCATTTGTCGCCGGTGCGGTGGTGGGTGGCATGCAGAATTCTATACATGATAGGGTCACGCATGTGCATATTGGGTGATGCCATATCTATTTTTGCCCGCAAAACACAATATCCGTCAGGAAATTCTCCTGCACGCATACGTTGGAATAAATCCAGATTTTCTTCCACGCTACGATTTCTATACGGACTTTCTATGCCCGGAGCTGTCGGCACACCTCTGTTTTTGCTGATTTCTTCTTGTGAACTATTGTCCACATAGGCTTTTCCCTGTTTAATCAAATCGATAGCCCATTGGTATAATTGTTCAAAATAATCCGATGCATAATGCTCTTCGTTCCATTCAAAGCCGAGCCATTTTACATCTTCTTTGATGGAATCTACATATTCCACATCTTCTTTTACCGGATTGGTATCATCGAAGCGGATATTGGTTTTTCCGCCATATTTTTTAGCAATGCCGAAATTTAAGCAAATCGATTTTGCATGACCGATATGCAAATAACCGTTAGGTTCCGGAGGAAATCGTGTATAAATACCGTTTTTACACTTGCCTTCTGCTATGTCTGACTCTACAATAGCCTCAACGAAGTTCAACATTTTCTCACTTTGTTCTTCCTTTTTCTCTTCCATCGCCTTTTATTTTTTTAATGAATTTTAACTTGCAAAAATAACATTTTTTTAGCAAAAATGAATCTTTTTTCCATAAAAAAAAGGCGAACTGCGTCGCCTTTTTTTGGTGGTCCCTCTTGGGCTCGAACCAAGGACCCTCTGATTATGAGTCAGATGCTCTAACCAGCTGAGCTAAGGGACCCACTCAAATCGCTTGTTATTTGAGAATGCAAAGATACAATTTTTTATTATAATAACAAAACATTTATATATTTTTTTTCTTCCCCTGATAATTTTAGTCAATTGTCTGTCTATAAGTATTTGATTTATAAGCACCCTGCAATTATTATCAAATTTTGCATATTTTTTCTTATTTCTTTACTTGTAGCACAATTGTTTTACCTATTTTTTGTATCTTTGCAAATTATTTGGAATTATGAAACTAATAGAATTTTTGAAAAAATATCGGTGGCTGATACTCATTGTATGTTTGGCGGTTTATTTAGTATTTGCCGAAGGCGGAATCATTCACAGACGACAAGTGGACAAGGAAATTAAACTGCTAAAAAAAGAATTGGAAAATCAAAAACGCATTATTGCCACTTTAGAAGAGCAAAACAATCGTTTGTTTTCAGAACATCAAACCGATGAAGAGGAATTTATCCGCACCCACCTGTTTCTGAAAAAAGACAACGAAGACGTTTTCCGTGTAAACTACCAAACAACAGATGAAGAATAAAATACTGATTATCAACGGAGTAAATTTAAATTTACAAGGAAAGAGAGAGCAACATATTTACGGCAACTGCTCTTTTGATGATTATCTTTCGCAACTTAAATCCGCTTATGAGCAACAAGCCGACATTGACTTTTTCCAATCCAATTCCGAACAAGAAATCATAGACAAAATCCAGCAAAGCGAATCCTACAATGCGGTTATTATCAATGCGGGAGCATTTACTCACACCTCATTGGCCATTGCAGATGCCATTAGAAGTGTCAACAATATTTTTATTGAAGTACATATTTCCAATATTTTTGCACGCGAAAACTACCGACAACATTCCTATTTGTCATCTTGTGTCAAAGGTTGTATTGCAGGATTGGGATTAGATGTCTATCGTTTGGCGATAGAACATATATTATCTATACCTCGTCAAAGGGTTTAAAATCAAATTTAATATCTTTGATAATCAATTGCAAGGAAGTTTTACCATGCCATTCGTTCATGGACACATGGTAACAAATATTGAAACTGTCTCCTTTGGCAATTCTTTCATAATCGTCACCAAAGCCGAATGCCACCGCTTCTATAGGAAAACTTCTTTTTGACATTTGCAGGATGGACATTTTCAAGTGCTTGCCACCGACAATTTTTGTATTCAATGCCACTACCCCTTTAGTCATAAAAGTCGGATTCATATTTTGCGGACCGAAAGGTGCCATCAGTTTCAAAATATCGTAAAATTGATTGGTAATATCGGCAATGTCTATCTCTTGGTCAATGTCCATAGTCGGCATGATTGACTTTTGGCTAATGGAAGATGCCACCACTTGTTCAAATTGCTCCGTAAATTTTTCCAAATTTTCCCTTTTCAACGACAAGCCGGCTGCAAAGGTATGTCCGCCGAAATGTTCTAACAAATGACTGCATTTGCACAAGGCTTCGTATAAGTCGAAATCACGCACTGAACGAGCCGAACCGGTGACCAAATCATTGGAACAAGTTAACACGATAGCCGGACGATAGAAATGTTCTACCAAACGAGAAGCGACAATGCCGACCACGCCTTTGCTCCATGAGGGATCAAAAACAACAATCGAACGCCTGTTTTTTGCCATAGGCTCAAATATCTCGATGGCTTCTTTGGTAATTTGCATATCTAATTCCCGCCTTTCGTTGTTTTTTTCTTCTACATTTTCTCCCAGCTGCTTGGTTTTTTCTTCTTTATCGCTAATCAACAAATGTACCGAATTTCTTCCTGTATCCATTCTGCCGGCAGCATTGATACGCGGTCCTACACAAAACACCAAATCATTGATAGTTACTTCTTTATTGAAAATGGTACGGATTTTTTTGTCAGAGGAAAGATTTAGTTGAGGATTTCTGACAAATTTGCCGTATGCCAGCAAAGATTCTATTCCTTGACGAGGACGTAAATTGATGAGTCGCAGACCATAGTATGCCAAAATTCTATTTTCCCCTACTATCGGAACCACATCGGAAGCAATGCTGATAGCCAACAAATCAAAATATTGCAACAACAAAGATTCCATATCGACACCTCTTCGTTGTGAAATGGCCTGTATGAGTTTAAAACCGACTCCACAACCTGTCAATTCTTTGAACGGATATTCGCAGTCAACACGTTTAGGATCTAAAACAGCATAAGCATTAGGAAGGGTTTCATCCGGCAAATGGTGATCGCAAACAATAACGTCTATACCATATTGATTGGCTAAATCTATTTCTTGATGACATTTGATACCGCAATCCAACACTATCATCAATGTAAACTGTTTTTGGCGGGCATATTCCACCGATTGCACCGAAATGCCGTAGCCCTCTTCGTATCTATCGGGAACATAATATTCCATTTGCTCCACATCTTTTCGCAAAAAGGAATACATCAAAGCCACAGCGGAAGTGCCGTCAACATCGTAATCACCGAAAATGAGTATCTTTTCCTTGTCTGCAATCGCTTTTTCCACTCTTTCCACAGCACGGTCCATATCCTTCATCAAAAATGGATCGTGAATTTTTTTGTAGTCAGGTCGGAAAAAGTCGATGATACTTTCATAAGAATTTAGACCTCTTTGTAGCAATATCTTTAACAAAGGCAAAGGAATTTTATTCCCTATCCTTTCGTCTGCTAACAGCTGACTTTCAGCTTGTTGGCTCTCCGTTTTATTCAATACCCACCTATGCTCCATGGTCAAAATTCAAATATGCAAATATACAATCTTTTTCAACGAAATTGGCAGGCATTCTATTATAATATTAACAAAAAAAATTTAATAGTCTATATCTATTCTGTTTTATTATTGGCTAAAAGAGGTTTTATTAAATAAAAAATTATACCTTTGCAGATTCATTTTTTATAAAAACAAGATACACATGAACAATACACCGATCAATTACGATATCGTAAACAAGAAAATACAAGAAAGTGGTTTAAAAAACATAGGCAAAGCATCTATTCGTGAAGTAAAACGACTTATCAACGAGATAGAAGATGCCACCGGCACCAAATTTGTCAGAATGGAGATGGGAATTCCCGGTCTTCCTGCCGTACAAATCGGCATAGATGCACAAAAAGCCGCCTTAGACAAAGGTGTCGCCTCCATTTATCCTGATATAGACGGCATTCCTGCATTAAAGAATGAAATGTCTAAATTCTGCAAGAATTTTTTAGATATAGATGTAAAACCGGCATCTTGCGTACCGACAGTCGGCTCCATGCAAGCAAGTATGGCATCATTTATGACCTTACGCTATATGGACAAAGCCAAAGACACCACTTTGTTTATCGATCCGGGCTTTCCGGTTCAAAAAAATCAACATCGTATTATCGGTGCAAAATATGAAACTTTTGACGTATATGAATATCGTGGCGAAAAATTGAGAGCAAAACTCGAAAGTTATTTGTCAAAAGGAAATATTCACTCTATTGTATATTCCAATCCTAACAATCCATCCTGGGTTTGCTTTACAGACAATGAATTAAGGATTATTGCAGATGTTGCAAAAAAATACGATGTGGTGGTAGTAGAAGATTTAGCCTATTTCGGCATGGATTTCCGTCAGGATATTTCCACTCCGGGCATGCCTCCTTACCAACCTACTGTAGCAAAATATGTTGACAAATATATTTTGATGATATCCAGTTCAAAAGCATTCAGCTATGCAGGAGAACGTTTGTCTGTTATGGTTATTTCCGATGCTTTGTTTACTGCAAAATTCCCTGATTTACAACCTTATTTCAACACACAATCATTTGGTCACGCCATGATATATGGCACTATATATGCCTTAACATCCGGCACTTCTCATTCAGCACAATATGCTATGGCAGCCATATTGAAAGCCTGCAACGACGGTGACTACAATTTGGTTCAAGGCATGATTGACTATCGCGACAAAGCCCACGAAATGAAACGTATTTTCACAGAAAACGGTTTTACCATCGTTTACGACAAAGACGAAGACAAACCTCTTTCCGATGGTTTCTATTTTACCATTGGCTATCCGGGATTTACCGGTGACAAATTATTGGAAGAATTGCTCTATTACGGAGTAAGCGCCATATCTCTTTCCACTTGCAACAGCAATCGTGAAGGATTAAGAGCATGCGTTTCATTGGTTAACAAAAATCAATTCCCTGACTTGGAAAAAAGACTGCAAGCATTTCATAAAAATCATCAATAAAATATTTTTCAATACATTATATTCACATGGAACCGGATACTACTATAGTTGACCAAGTTGAAAAAACGATTGAACAAATACCAAAACTTCCTGACGATGTTAAGGAAGTCAACCAATTTGTAGAAGCGTCAAAAGAATTTTTGTCTGACGTATTATTCAACAATATTCCAAAAATCGTCATTGCCCTACTCATTTTGTGGATAGGCTGGAAATTGGTGAAATTGATCAGCAAAGCCATTGACAAGATGATGACAAGAAAGAATAGAGATGTATCTCTAAAACATTTCTTGATTTCACTTATCAATATTGCATTAAAGACCCTTTTGCTCATTACCGCAGTAAGCATGATGGGAATTCCTACCACATCGTTTATCACTATCATCGGTGCGGCAGGTTTGGCTATCGGTATGGCATTGCAAGGCACCTTGCAAAACTTTGCCGGCGGAGTGATTATTTTATTGCTTCGTCCTTTCAAAGTGGGCGATTTTATTGAACAAGGCAATTACTATGGAACAGTACAAGAAATTAGAATTTTCAACACTATTTTAACTACCGTTGACAATACAGATGTAATTATCCCCAATACCGAATTGGCCACTAAAACTTTGATCAACTACACAAGAACCGATTTTCGTCGTTTGAATGTACGTGTTGGTATTGCATACGGCGAATCGATAGAAAAAGCCAAAAACATTATGCTAAAATTGGCAAACGAAAAACAATATACCCTGCATGCACCTGAGGCATACGATCCATACGTATGCGTTACCGAATTAGGTTCTTCCTCTGTAAATTTGGAATTAAGACTTTGGGTAAAAAATAACGATTGGGGCTATGCAAGATCGGAACTCAACCAAGCCGTTTACGAAAGATTCAACGAAGAACATGTAGAAATTCCATTCAATCAATTGCAGGTTCACATCAACAATAACAAAGAATAAAAAAAGTGTCCAAAGGACACTTTTTTTTTATTTCATCTTGCTTAATTCATAGCAACAGACGGCTGCCGAAATAGAAACATTCAACGACTCCGGTTTTTCGCTTCTATCGGATTTGCCGACCATGGGTATAGAAATTTTTTCATCCAACAAAGCTGCCACTTCAGGACTTATTCCATGTGATTCGCTGCCTAAAACGATGGCCGTTTTTTCTGCAAATTTTATCTCACCGATGGCATCCCCTTCCATAAAAGTGCCATAAAAACGATAATTCTGCTTATTTTGAAGGATAAAATCAGCCAAAGGACTATAGAAAACGTCCACACGAGTAAACGAGCCCATGGAAGATTGAATGGTTTTGGGATTATACAAATCCACACAATCCGACGAACAAACAATACAATGAATGTCAAACCAATCGGCCGTTCGAATAATGGTTCCCAAATTACCGGCGTCTCGTACAGCATCCAAGACTAAAATTTTGTCATAAGAATCAGCTTGGAATGTTTTTTTTGCCGGCATTTGCACCAATGCAAATATCTCCGGGTCGGTTGACATTGCCGATATTTGCTCACTTTGCGTTTTTGTTATCAGTTCTACCTGTGGAAAAATGTTTTCTATTTCCGCCAAATATTTATGGGTAGCATAAACATTTTGAACGGGAAAGTGATTGTTCACCACCTCCGATACCGATTTTTTCCCCTCTACAATAAATAGTTGGTATTCGTCTCTAAACTTTTTTTGTTTGAGTTTTCGTAATAATTTTATCTCGTTGTTTGTCAACATATTTTAATATGAAAATATGCTACCGCCAATAAATTCTCTCAAGATGGAATACTGAGGCAGGTATTTGTCGTTCATTTCCGGAAAATAACTCAATAGTTTTTTCAGTCTTTTGGCTTCTGTAAATGCAGGTGAACTTTCCGGCACTTTGTTTAAGATAGGCATAGCATGTGGTTTCATTAAACACATCTCACAAGTAATGGCAGAATTGAATATGGCATCGGCATTTTCCTGGAACGGAAAAATCCAACGTTGAGCACCGATGATTACACTCGGCCACCTACATATAGATTCTTCTGCCGAATAACCTCTATAGTTATAATCCCTGACAATTCTACGAATTAAACGGGCATCGTTGGTATGAATAGGATTGTGTTTATCCATGGCTAATGACGTTAATGCGGATACAAACACTTTGTAAGTCATGCTGGCATCGATACTTTGTATCAAGCGAGGATTCAAACAATGAATACCTTCTACCAATAATATGGATTTCTCGCCCATTTTCAATGTATTTCCCTTATAGATTTTCTTACCTTGTTGAAAATCAAATGTCGGCACTTCTATTTCTTTGCCATCGATCAAATCTTTCATATCTCGATTAAACAAATCTAAATCCAAGGCCTCGATGTGTTCGTAGTCGTAATTGCCGTTTTCGTCTTTAGGGGTTTGCTCTCTTTCTACAAAATAGTTATCGACAGAAAGTTGTACCGGATGAAAACCTAATACTCCCAACTGTACCGATATACGTCTGCAAGTGGTGGTTTTTCCTGATGAAGACGGACCGCTTATCAATACCATTTTCACATTTTTACGCTTGATATCGTCTGCAATTTGAGCAATCTTTTTCTCATGCAAAGCTTCTGAAAGCAGTATTTGATTTCTTTCTCCATCGTTTTGTATGGCGGCATTCAAATCGCCTGCATACGGCACATCTATCACTTTAAGCCATTCCTTGTATTCTTTAAAGATATTGAACAACTTCGGAGATTTTTTCACCGGAGAAATTTTGTTGGGGAAAGTACGGGAAGGCGTACTGAGCAACATGCCGTTTTCATAAGGAACTAAATCAAAATATTGAATATAACCTGTTGACGGCACCAAACACCCGAAGAAATAATTGATGGTTTTGTCTAAACTATAAACTGAGGTATAAAACAATTTTCTATTCTGCAACAATTTCACCTTGTCGGTCATTCCGTTTCGGCGATAGAGTTCTACGGCTTCTTTGGTAAGCATTTCCTCACGAATAAACGGCAAATCTTCTTTTACCAAATTTTGCATATATTGACGAATGTCTTTCACGATAGAGGCTGTTACCTCAAAATCCGGATTTTCAAATTCGCAAAATTTTCCTCCTGATATAGAATGTTTTATAACAATATCTTCTTGGGGAAACAAATCTTTTACCGCTTTATACAGCAAAAAACACAACGAACGTTCATACATTTCATATCCGGAAGGATCTGTAGCATCAAAATAGGTTACTACTTTGTTTGTATATAATTCATAGTTAAGATTTCTTACCTTATTGTTTATTGTTGCCCCTAATATATCATACGACAATTGAATATTCAACAATTCTGCCAAATCTTTTAATGTAGTTCCGCTTGGCACTTGTTTTTTTTGATTATTGTTTGTACAAAAAATTTCTACCATATCAAATCAAATTTACTTCCATTTCTATATTTACATGATAACGTTTTTTCACGTCTTTTTGTATCTTTTCTGCCAAATTTTTAATTTCTTGTCCTGTTGCACCGCCATAATTCACCAGCACTAAAGCCTGATTGGTGTGCACTCCCACACTACCTTCCCGATAGCCTTTCCAACCGGCCAATGTTATCAACTGAGCAGCCGGCACCTTGCACAAAGTATCGGATATAGGATAACATTTCAAAGGATACTGCCGGAGCAACTCTTCGTATTGCTGTCTGGGAATAATAGGATTTTTGAAGAAACTGCCGGCATTGCCCAATATTTTTACATCCGGTAGCTTTTGCCTTCTTATTTGTGCGACAATTTCATATACCAATTTGGGGCTTGCCGTTTGTTGTGTGGCTTGCAGACATTTTTGAATATCTTCGTATTGCACATTCACTTCGTTGTTGAGCGACAAACAATATTCCACTTCTGTAATCACATACCGGCCTTTTTTTTCATTTTTGAAGGTGCTATCCCGATAGCCGAACTTGCATTGCTCATTGCTGAAGACCACTCTTTGACCGGTAGCAATTTCATAGGCAAAAACTTTTGTAATAAAATCTTTCACCTCTCGACCGTAAGCTCCTATATTTTGCACAGGAGTACTGCCGACCTTTCCCGGAATGAGGGCTAAATTTTCCAATCCATTCCAGCCTTTTTCTATACAATATCTCACAAAATCGTCCCAATTTTCACCGGCCTTGGCTTTTACCAATATTTTGTTATCGGCTATCTTTTGACTTGTAATACCTTTTGTCTGCATTTTTACCAGACAGCCTTTGTAATCCTGCACGAACAACAAATTGCTGCCGTCACCTATAAACATATATTTTCCATCTTTATATTCCGATGCGAAAAATTCATCCAATTGCTGCTCCTCGCTTATTTCTATCAAAAAATCCGCCCGAGCCTCAATAGCAAAGGTATTATATTCTTTCAATGAAACATTTTTCCTGACTTCCATCTTAGTTTACATTATAATATATAGCTCCACCCACTGCATTTTTTGCAGCACCTGTTACACTTGACAAACAATTATATTGACCATTCCAACGCAAAACTCCCAACAAGGCAAATATCAGTGCCTCTTTGTAATCAATGATGCTTTCCTCCGGCACCACAAATTTGACTTTAGGAGCATATTGCTGAAACAAATCCACTAAAAAACTATTTTTGGCTCCCCCACCTGTCAACAAAACGCTATTACCACTTTTGTTTTCTATCACTTGCGACAATTGAAAGGCAGCATGATGACACAAAGTGGACAAAATATCTTCCGGTTTTACTATTTTTTCATTATAGACAGCAGGCAAAAACACTTGTTCAAACCATTCTCTTCCTAATGATTTCGGATAAGCCTGATGATAGTAATCCAAACGATTCAAACTATCGAACAAATTTTGGTTAAACTTACCTGCTTTTGCCGACAAACCGTCTTTATCGTATTCTTTGCCCAACTGATTGGCAAAAAAATTGAAAGCCATATTGGCAGGCGATATGTCAAAAGCAATTCTTTTTTCTCCATATTTGTACGAAACATTAGCGATTCCGCCAATATTCAAACAATAGGTATAGTCAGCAAACAATATGGCGTCACCTATCGGCACCAAAGGTGCCCCTTGTCCACCTAATGCCACATCTAGGGTACGAAAATCGCACACTACCGGGCAAGCACATTCCGCAGCAATGGCGGCTCCATGACCAATTTGTGATGTAAATTGACATTGCGGCTGATGAAAAATGGTATGACCATGCGATGCCACAAAGTCCACCTGCAAATGATTATTTGCCACAAACTTGGCGACTTCTTGCCCGATATAATGTCCTAACAATGTATCAATTTTAGCATATTGTTCTGCACTGGCTTGGCTTAGTGTTGACAAATTGGTTTTCCATTCTTCGGAATAAGGTACTGTTGTAGCACAGGGAATATCAAACTGCCATTGATTGTCAACTATTCGAAAGTGACAATAAGCGATATCCAAACCATCTAACGATGTTCCCGACATCACACCGATGACATGATACTCTTTATTCACTTTTCAACAAATCTAATACTCTTTCCATTTTCATGGAACGAGAACCTTTCAACAATATGGTGGAACCGGGTAACAAATCGGCTTTGATAGCTTTTGCCATATCTTCAAAATTGTCATAGACAATAGATTTATCATCAGATACTTGGCAGAAATCGTCTCCTAAAAGAAATTTTTGTTCAATGCTGCTATTCTTCAAGCGTTCGATAATTTTGGCATGTTCTTTCAAAGAATCTTCTCCTAATTCTTTCATCATTCCCAAAATTACCACTTTGTGTTCCGCCTTTAGATGATCTAAATTGTCAATTGCCACTGCCATACTTGACGGATTGGCATTGTAGGCATCTACAATAATGGTTTGTCCGTTGATCATTTCCACTTGAGAGCGGTTGTTGGTCGGCAAATAAGATATCAATGCATAGACAATGTCTTCCATATCCACATCGAAATGCAAGCCGGCAGCCACAGCTGCCATGGCATTGTTAAAATTATAGCTGCCTGTCAGTTGTGTGGATATAGTGCGATTGAATTGCGGCAATTTGAAGGTCATATACATGGTTTTCTCGTTGCATTTTCCACATACGTCTGCCTGTTTGGATGTTCCGTATGTCAATCTGGTGATTTCTTCCGACAATTTCATCAACAAGGCATCGTCGGCATTGACAAATACCGTTCCGTCAACATTTTGTACAGCTTTATACAAGGCTGATTTGGTTTCGATAATTCCTTCCACCGAGCCGAAGCCTTCTATATGTGCCTTGCCGATATTGGTAATCACGCCATAATTAGGTTGAGCAATCGCACACAATTGTGCGATTTCTCCTCTATGATTGGCACCCATTTCCACAATGGCTATTTGTGTAGTTGCTTTATCTATCGACAACAATGTCAATGGCACGCCGATATGATTGTTCAGATTGCCTTTGGTGGACCAAACGCGGTATTTTCTTGACAACACTGCCGTCAGCAATTCTTTAGTAGTTGTTTTTCCGTTGGTTCCTGTAATACCTATTACCGGTATCACCAACTGACTCCTATGATATTTCGCCAATGCTTGCAAAGTATCTATCGTATTGTCCACTAAAATAGTTCGTTCATCTATTTGATAGTCTTTGTTGTCTATCAAGACAAAAGATGCTCCTTGTTCCAAAGCATCTTTCGCGAATGTATTTCCGTCAAAGTTGTCACCTTTTATACAAACAAAAAAACACCCTTTTGACAATTGTCGGGTATCGGTGCAAACTTGTGTACATTGAAGATATTTGCTGTATATGTCTTTGATTTCCATAGATATTCTTCTAAATCAAAAACCCCCAAATAAATGGGGGTTTTGTAATATTTACATTAATATTAATTATCTTGCACTTTGAGATCCTAAACGAGTCATAGCACAACGGAAACCGATATAGCAGGTTGCCTCATTTTGATCCAAAAATCTTCTGTTACCCGGAGATGCAAAATAGTGGATATCGGCCCAAGAACCGCCTTTTACAACTCTTGAATTATCAGATACCAAAGAATAATTTCCTTTTGGATAATCTTGCTTGTCATACATATTGACAGTAGAATTGTTATTATTTTTTCTTGTCCAAGATTCTCCATCCAAATCCAAATTGGAAGCCCAGTCTCCATCCAGATAATTGATATTGTTGGCAGAACGATAATTTCTACGTCTGTCATTCTTGAAATCTGATACGGGTACTTTTGGAACATTACCTTCTTCGTCTCTATCTTCTATAGTTCCATCGTCCAACAATTTGTAAGTTTCATAAACATTACCTCTAAATGGATCTAATTCTGCTACGTCATCGTGGTTGACAGGACGATAAACATCCATTACCCATTCTGCCACGTTGCCGCCCATGCTGTACAAACCATAGTCGTTTGGCCAATATGCATAAGTTGAAGAAGTATAGTTGGCATCGTCATTCAAAGCACTGGCAACACCCATATAGTCGCCTCTGCCTCTTCTTACGTTCATGACATAGTCACCCATATATTTTTTATCGTCAGTTCTGGTAACTTGACCGTTCCATGGGTAAGTTCTTCTATCCAAAATACGTTCGTTTAATGTATTTCCTATCAAACCAAGAGCTGCAAATTCCCATTCTGCTTCTGTCGGGAGTCTGTATTTTGGCAAAAGAATACCATCTTCCAATTTAGCATTTCTTTCTTCGCCGGTGAGAATATATTGTAAACGACGATCGCTATTTTGTTCGTAATCGGGATACAACAAATAAGCTTCTGTATTGAAGTGACCTTCTGCCGTCGGCTCATTAGTCATATTGATTAAGCCTTCGTCTATCAATATTTGTTCGTTTACACGGTCGGTTCTCCATGCACAATATTTTGTAGCTTGTACCCAAGAAACACCAACTACAGGATAGTCTCTGTAAGCCGGATATCTCAAATAATTTTCCACGTAGGGTTCGTTGTATGCCAATTTGTGTCTCCAGCATGCTGTATCCGGCAAGGCTGCATAATAAACTGACTGCAAATCAACCGGTACATATACTCTATCCAACCAGTATAAATATTCCAAATAATCAAAATTGGTAATTTCACCTTCGTCCATATAGAAAGAAGAAACTGTGACGGTACGCGGATAGTTGTCCCAATCTTTCATAACATCTTCTTCTACACGTCCCATAGTAAAACGACCGCCTTCTATAAATACCAAACCCGGACCTGTAATTTGTCCGCGGAAAGATGCTTTTTCAAAACCGCCGTTTTTTGGATTGTTGTATGCCCAACCTGTAGTGTTAGACACTTCTTTACTTTTGCATGAAGCAAGCAAAATGACCACTGCACTGAATGCAAATACTAATTGAAAAATTCTCTTGGTCTTCATATACAATTAATTATTTTTATTATTTTCTTTACTTTATTTTACATTAAAACTTCGGACAATTGATATTTCTGATTCTACGTGATTTTACAGGACACGGCAAATCAAATTGTGCAGAAATTTCGTGAGCACCACCTGTTGCCGGCTTTACATATTTCTTTGACGGCAAAGTAAAATCATAAGAATATCCTATTTTTAAGAATTTATAATGTATGCCTACTAAAAATATCAAAGCATCCACATTTTTGAAACCTTGTCTGAACCATGCTCCGACTACCATCGGATAGCAGGAAAAATATAAACCATAGTTCAAAGTAGTATAAGCGTGTCCTTCACTGAATTTGGTTTGATATTGGAAAATCAAATTAGGTGATAAAGACATATCGCCAAACGATTTTTGATGTTTCAAACGACTTTTTAGATTGATATTTCCACCCACATGGGCTGTCAATTTCATCGGCAAACGGCATTCTGCTCCATCGCTGTCGTAAAAACTTTCTTTAGGTTGTGTAAAGTGATTAACAGCTATACCTCCGTACACTTTATCGGAATAAATAACCAAACCTGCTGAAAAATCTGCCAAACCTTTTGTCTGGTGAGCAATTTGTTCTGCAGTTGCATAGGTAAAACCATAACGTGCGTCTATCATATCTCCGAAAGTACATTTGTCATAATTCAAAGATTTTTGTTGATAGGTGGCTTGAATACCTAAGCGCATGGAAACTTTTCTTGACAAATTGGCATGGAATGAATAAATAAGACTGATAGCATTGGTATTGATAGTACCATTGGCAGCCCTGTCTCCTAAGAAAAGGACACCGATTCCACCATGGAGGGCATTAAAATGTTGGTCGTAAGATGCAGAATATGTAGTATATTTTCCGGAAACTGATGGCCATTGATGACGATAATTGACTACGATTCTTGGGCACACGGCTGACCCTGCAAGGGCAGGATTCAGATACACCGGATTGGCGTAGAACTGCGAGAAATGCGAGTCTTGAGCCTCTGCTCGTGTTGCTATCAACAGCAACGCTACCACTATCAAATATACTACGTTTTTCATCTTCATAAATAGCCAATTTTTCAAGGCACAAAGATAACATTTTTTTTCTTACCAAACAACATTATCTCCGCATTTTTTTTATAATGATATTTTGTTTGTGTACGCATCCTTTTTAAAAAAGTTTCATCTATTGAAAAATTTTTCATTTTTTCCAGCAGTTTTTCCTATTTTTTGTGGTCATCGGTCTTCAAATAATTCATTTCATTGAATTGATTTTTAGATAGTTCTTGTAGTTTTCCTTGGTCTATCAGCCAAATTTTGTCACAGACTTCCACTGCCATTTCCACATCGTGACAGGAGAACAAAATGCAGCGATTTTCTGTGTTGGCAATCTGTTTTAACTCCTGCAAAAGTTGTTGTTTGGCAAAAAAATCCAAAAAAGCTGTCGGTTCATCCAACAAAATCAGTGGTGTTTGTTGCACAATTGAACGAGCTATCATGGCTTTTTGTTTCTCGCCGTCGCTCACATCAGACAAAGCCCGGTCTGCCAATGCTTCCAACGAAAATTTTGCTATCACCTGCTCTATCAGTTGTTGGTCTTTGGCTTGTTGGTGATCGAAAATATTGGTATAAGGAGTTCGTCCGATGGCTATCAGATTTCTTAGCGTCATATTTGCCACTGCATCAATTTTTGACGGAACAAAGCTGACATACAAAGATTTTTTGCGGGCAGGTATTGACGATACCGGCTGTCCGCAAATATTAAAATCGCCCCCCATTGGTTTTATTACGCCCGACAAAGTATTGAGCAAAGTGGTTTTTCCGGTGCCGTTTCTACCTATCAAACAGATCAAATCTTTTCGGTAGGCCGACAAAGAAATCGGCTGTAGCGACAAAACTCGCTTATAACCTATACGCAAATTGCTAATTTCCAACACTTTTTGATTCATCATATAATAGTTCTTTGATTTTTTAAAACTATCCAAACGATAAACGGAGCTCCTAATATAGAAATGATAGCATTGATAGGCAGCACTCCGCCGGCATACAATACATGCGACAATATATCTCCGCAAAGCAAAAATACAGCTCCTAAAATTACAGAAGACGGTATCAAAACAAAATGATTAGAAGTATTGAAAATCCAACGGGAAATATGCGGAACCGCCAAACCCAGGAATCCCAAGGGTCCGCAAAATGCTGTTACCGCCCCTGTCAGCAGACTCACTCCGGTAAAGATAATTATTCTCAACATTTTGATATTGACTCCCATAGTTAGAGCAAACGACTCTCCCAGCAACATCAAATTCAATGGTTTAGAGAAAAAATACAAAATCAATATCACCGCCAAACAAATGGGTATCAACAAAATAGATTCTGCAAAAGAAACGGCGTCCAAACTGCCCATGGTCCACACCACATACGATTTTACATTCACATCGTTGGAAAAGAATTGCATCACACTTACAATTGATGCCACCACTCCGGATATCAAAATGCCGACAATGAGGATACTCAGCACATCTTTCACCCGCATGCTGACCGCCAATATCAACATCAACACGGCGGCGGCACCTACTCCCGATGCCAACAAAATCACCCAATTGGACGTTTCAATAGAACGGGAAAATCCCCAAAGGCTGCCACCCAGCACCACTATTGCCACTCCCAAGCCGGCTCCGTTGCTGATGCCTAAGACATAAGGTCCCGCCAAAGGATTTCGGAAAATGGTTTGCATCAGCAAACCCGAAACCGCCAATGCGGCACCTGCCACTACGGCGGTAATCACCCGTGCCAAACGGAATTCTTTTATGGTAAAAATCGTTGACGAGGACAATTGTTCCGGAGAAAAGATATAGTCAACAATATTGCCCAAGGAGATATGGTTGGTGCCGACTGTCAAATCGAACAATACCAAGCCTATCCACACTATGGAAATGACAATAAATTTGACGGTATTTTCCAGACTCCTTGTTTTCATCAATCTAATTTTACATAATAGAACAAACTACTGTCGTTTTCTTCAAAGATATTGCGTAAATCCTGCAATATCACTTCCGGATGCACTATGCCCGACTCCCAAAAATCACAACCTCCGTATGGGTTGACAATTTTATTATTGTTATAAATTCTTGCCTTTTGATAAGGTTGGAATTTTTCCAAGCGACGATCCACTTCCGCGATTTGGCTGCGATGAGTTTTCTCGCTCACATTGAGCCAGATGTCAGCATCGGAAGCGGTGGAGAAAATTTGCTCCAAAGAATAAGGTACACTTTCGGTGGAAGTATTTTCGGTGGCATATACGCCGCCGGCATCCTTGATAAAGTTGGCAAAAAAACTATCTCCGCCCGGCACCCACCACGTGCCTTTCCACGGCAAACCTACCAACACATTCGGATGATGCTGCATCGGCTTTGCCTTTATTTCCTGATAGATGGCGGCAACACTGTCAAAATAGTTTTGTGCCATGGGCAGTTTATCATAAAAACAAGCAAAAAACTTGATCCATTCGGTTCGTCCCAAGGGCTGTGATTCCAAATAATCGTCCACCAAAACGATCGGTATGCCTAATTTCATCAACTTTTGGAAACCCGACAATGACTCGTTGTCAACGCCGAAGGCAAACACCACATCGGGATGAATGGCAATAATTTTTTCATAATCCAATTGCTTGTCAAAACCGACTTCTTGAATGCTTTTATTTTCAATTTGCTGCACCACCAAGGGATTGCAAACATATTTCAAGCCGCTGATGCCTTTGATGGTTTCCACCTCGTTGAGAGAGGTGATAAACGATACATAAGTAGTTGAAAAACAAATATTTTTTTCTATCGGAATATGAATGATATGCTTGTCATTGTCGGTAGGTTGCGTTCTACTCAACAGCAAAGTATCGTTGGTATGCTTTAATATAATTTGATAGCCATTGTTGGTTTCTTCTATATTGAAGCCGACTGCATATTCCACGCCCGAGTTGGCGGTGGAATTTTTGTCGGTTTGCACCTTGCAAGCCACCAGCAAAAAACATAATATTCCTATTTTGAAAACATTCGGAAACATGTTCCCTATACAATTATATTATGCAAAATTAGCACTAATTTACATGCAAAACCGCATCTGAAAAAAATCTTTTTAACAAGTCATTGTAGAATATTTTCCCTTGTAAAACAATTATTTTGTACGAACTGCAATTCGTATTGTTTTTTTTTATACTTTTGCATTCTTAATTTTATCACAAAATAATAATAAAAATGAAATCAGTATCAATGAGCGGTTCTCTTAGAGAGAACGTAGGGAAAAAAGATGCCAAACAACAAAGAGCATCGGGTATGATTCCATGCGTAATGTATGGACAAGGAACACAAAAACACATTCTTATCCACGAGAATGATTTTAAAAATTTAATCTACACTCCGGAAGTACGTTATGCAGAAATTACTATTGACGGTCAATTACACAAAGCCATTCTACAAGAAACACAATTTCATCCTGTAACAGAAAAATTGTTGCATGTAGATTTCTTGGAAGTTGTAGATGACAAACCTATCACTATTGCTATTCCAATGCATACAAAAGGTAATTCTCCCGGTGTTATGCGTGGCGGTAGATTGATAAAACGCGTTCGTAAAGTAAAAGTACACGGTTTGTTAGCCAATATTCCTGAAGATATCCAAATCGATATCAGCAAAATGGATATTTTGGACAATGTAAAAGTATCTGACCTTAATATTGACCAATTGACAATTGTAGAACAACCTTCTAAAGTTTTAGTAAGCGTTATGCCTACAAGAAATGTTGAAGACAATCCTCAAGCAACAGAAGAAGCTGCTGCTGAATAAATTCTTCATATTAGGTAGTACAAAAAAGGCAACCCGATGGGTTGCCTTTTTTTATGTTCATTATAATATTTCAAAACCTGTATATGCCTGCAAGGCTTTAGGAATTCTTACATGACCGTCTTCGGTGTGATGGTCTTCCAACAAGGCTGCCACCACTCTCGGCAATGCCAAAGCAGAGCCGTTGAGGGTATGTGCCAATTGCGGTTTGCCGTTTTCACCTTTGAAACGCAATTTCATTCTATTGGCTTGGAAGGATTCGAAATTGGAAACCGAACTTACTTCCAACCATCTTTGCTGACCTTTGGCAAACACCTCAAAATCGAATGTCAAAGCAGAAGTAAAACTGATATCGCCACCACAAAGACGAACAATTCTAAACGGCAATTCCAATTTCTGCAACAAGCCTGCCACATGGGCTTTCATTTCTTCCAACACCTCGTAGGAATGGTCGGGATGTACTATTTGCACTATCTCCACCTTGTCGAATTGGTGCAGACGATTCAATCCTCGTACATCTTTTCCATAGCTACCCGCTTCGCGGCGGAAACATGCCGAATAGGCACAATGTTTGATAGGAAAATCTGTTTCTTTCAACAATACATCTCTATATATATTGGTAACCGGCACCTCTGCTGTCGGTATCAGATAAAAATTGTCTAAAGGAGTATGATACATTTGTCCTTCTTTGTCCGGCAATTGACCGGTGGCATAGGCGGAATTTTCGTTCACCATATAAGGCACTTGCACTTCTTCGTAGCCGGCTGCCACTGCCTGATCGAGAAAGAAATTGATTAAGGCACGTTGCAATCTGGCACCTTTGCTGCGATAGACAGGGAAGCCATTGCCGGTGAGTTTGACACCTAATTCAAAATCCACCAAGTTTTTCTCGCTGCATACATCCCAATGCGGAACATGGCATGGATTGACGGAAAATTCGCCCCATTGATACACCACTTCGTTGTCATCGGCGGACTTGCCGACAGGAACGGATGCATGCGGCATGTTGGGCAACAATACCAAAATGCCGTTCAAGGCTTTTTCTTTTTCATCTAATTGATTTTCTATATCTTTGGCAGCCGTCTTCAAAGTGGCAGATTCCTCTTTGAGACTTTGTGCTTCCTGCGATTTTCCTTCTTTAAACAATTGACCGATTTGCTTGGCAATAACATTCTGACGGGCATAGTTGTCGTCCAATGTTTTCTGCAATGCCCTGCGTTGGGCATCCAAATCCAAAATTTTTTCTACCGACTCTTTCGCGTCAAAATTTTTCACTTTCAAGCGGTCTATCACCTCTTGCGGATGTTCTCTTAAAAAATTTAATGTAATCATAAATTTGAAAATTTCGGCAAAATTACTATTTTTGCACATTCATTCAAAAAAGAAAGCAGAAAAAATATTTCACATGAAAATATTTGTTTTAGTGATAGTTATCATTTTTGCGGTGATTTTTCTCCTTATTTTTGCCTTTCAGAAAGGTATCATTTGGCAGATTTTTCACCCGCAAAAAGTGCTTTATCTCACTTTTGACGATGGTCCGCAAGAAAATTTAACACATAAAATTTTAGACATTTTGCGTCAAGAAGATGTCAAAGCCACTTTTTTTTGTGTCGGGGATTGTGCAAGGCGACATCCTGAACTTTTGCAAGCCATCCGAAACGAGGGACATGCCATTGGCAATCATACCATGCACCACCTGAAAGGATGGAAAACTCCCTACAAGACCTATATTGCCGATGTGGAAGAAGCCGGACAATGGTTGAACAGCCGTTTTTTCCGTCCTCCCTACGGAAAAATTTCTTTGCGACAATATCTGCAATTGAAAAAAAATTACCAAATCATCTTTTGGACTGCCATCAGTTACGACTGGGACCGGCAACTGAGTCCGCAACAATGTCTCCACAAAGTGGAAGCCGCTGCCCGTCGCGGGGGCATTGTCGTATTTCACGACAACCCGAAAGCCGAAAAAAACATGCTGGAAGCCCTACCCCGATTCATCCGAATGGCAAAAGACAAGGGTATGACATTCAAAACTTTTGAAGACAGATAATACAATCAAGTAGCGTACCTCCGGCACGCATGACGGAAGGATTGATTCTTTTAACTCCACACTGCGACCTTCGGTCTTGTATGAAGTTAATCAAATAGCATGCCTTCAGCATGTAAGATGAAAAGATTTTTTCCTAATGCGGTTGGATGGGTTGTAATTTCGTGTTTTGCAAAAAAAAAACATCTCTCCTATTTATATTAA
>DBXJ01000080.1:14183-20899 GCA_002309475.1 Bacteroidales bacterium UBA1215 | reverse complement strand
CTTGCTTTTGCAAGTTGCTTAAAGTGGAAGAAATATCTTGCAAATCGTACAAGCAATGGTCAATATCGATGAGTGTTTTTTTATTATTGTTATCTTTTACAAAGTCAATAGCTTGTTCAATACGAATAAACTCTTGTTCCAAAGTTTTTCTATCTGTGGTAAAGGTTTGGGCATTCAACATTTTGGTGGCTATGGATGATTTAACATCTATTTCCACAAAGCCTAATTTTTTCAATGGCGACTTGGCAAAAGTGAGCGTAGAAGTCATAGTTTTATATTTTATCGTTTGTTCTGACATTAAAAGTGGGAATATGCACCGCTTGAAAGATGGATTCTTGTAGTTTTTGTGTATCTAAAACATAGCCTTGTGGCGAAGTCGGGTTAATTGTTATTGCCAGCAATTTGGTCTTTGACAGCACCTTTATCTGTCCTCCTTTGGACAAAAATAGGTAGAAATGGTTGGCATCGGCGAAAATTTTTGTAAAATCTTTCACCACCACCACTATATTCTTCCATGCCTTTTGGTTGCATAGGCAAGATAGCAAATCGTTGCTGATGGCACCTGCCACATAGAGCAATTGTATGTTTTTCTTATCGGACAAAATGTTTTGTATATCTTTCACTTGCAATGCGGATTGACAACCTGTGTCGGCTAAATTTCCTTCATGGTCGATTGTCCAGATGCCGTTGTCAATAGGGTTGAGCAAGGTGTAGTAAGAATTTTCTAAAACAGGCAGGGCAATTTTGTCGCAGACATATTTGGTAGCGTGCACTAATTGCGGAATATTGGCAGAAAGGGCGGCTCCGGTGGCTAATATGGTAGCATCTGTCACCGATGGTGCCGACAGGCTTAATCGCGAAAGGGCTCCATCTACAATCGTCAGTTTTGCTCCTAATTGCTCGTTTTGGCGAATAACAGCCTTCAATGTCGCAGTGTCGGCGGGACCTGACAACATCACTTTGCCGGTCAAAGCGGCTTTCGCTGTTATCAAACGACCCAATGCCGTTGTCTGTCGGCTTATCTTACAAATTTCCGCAGACATTTTTCTAAGGGCAAAATGCTTTTCTGATGTAACAAAAAGCATATCTTTGTAGATAACAATTTCAGGTTTTTCGGTGAGGGTAACCCTGTCGGTGGTTTCTCCGTCAACACCAATAGAAGTAACGGCAATGGTCTGCCGGCTGTCTTTCAATGCCGACAAAATATAGTTGAGAGTTTCTGTCTTGCCGGTATTTTTCTTCATGCCGGCAATGGCTAAACTCCTATATTTTAATATTTCTTTGCTTAAATCTGCTAAGGTGTTGATCATTTTGCAAAGTTACTAAAAAAAAGAAAACAGATTTCCAATTTTTGAAAAAAATCCTTTCACACAAAAAACATCCACCTGAAAGAATCTTCCTTTAGGGGATGTATAACTTTAAGAAATACTTATTGATTATCCAAGATATTATCTGTTATTATCATTTTGTATTTTGCTTCCCCTTTGGATTTTTCTTCATAATATGTCCAATTTTCATACTTCCATAATTCTTTGTCCAGCTTTTCCCCGTTTATATAAGTATCAAAAACCAATTCTCTGAATATATTATAAAATACGTCTTCTTTATAATCAATAGTGTTGCGACTCAAATTGTCAAAAATAAAAGTTCTAACAATTTTTTCTTGCCTAGGTAGCAGTATCACTTCATTTGGGTTTTCAATATTATTTCCATAGTCCAAAGGTTCGGCAAATTGTATAGTAATGGTGTCCTGTGTAGTATTTTCCATTGAAAACTTGTAAGTGCTACAGTACTCAGTATAAATACAAGAACTCAAAAACAAAAGAGTAATAAATAAAAAATGTATTGTTTTCATAATGCTTGTTTTTAATTAGTTATATTCAAGTTGCAAATGCAAATTTTATTCAAAAAGTTTTTTTGCAAATATAGCATTTTTACATGAAACACTATTTGGTGAATTTAGATAAATTCATCATTGTTCCCATAAATTTTTTAAAAAAAATAGTTTTTGATATCTATATTCTAATAATAAAGAACAACAATCGCCATCTGCAAAAATCCAAAAGTCATTAGGATCATAATGAGGCTTTTCATAAAAAAATTGAGAGATATTATCTGTCTGTGTGAAAAGAGGTTTAGGACTTTCAGGTAATATCCCTTTCACAAAACAATATTTATTATTGACCATAAAATAGCCTTTCGAATATTCTGCGAATTCCCACCAAAGGGTTCCTGTTACATTTAAATGATATACATACATTCTCTTTTGGTCAATCTCTATAAGATAAACTTTATTAGTATCACATTTAGAACAATGTTGTAAGAGAATTGAATCTAAATCATGAAGAAATGACTGATTATTTACTTTTAATTCAGGAGTATAAAAATAAATAGTATCCATTTGTTGTGCCATTACATGTTTGTTAGAAGTAAGATTGGAATTCAATTTACATGAAACACATAATAATGAGATTATTACTATAAATATTTTTTTCATATATTATTGTCTTTTGTCATTTTGACATTATTATGAGTGATTTTTCTTTTTTAAATTGCAAATATACAAAAAAGGTTTATATAAATGGATGATTTATTAAAAAAATGTTTTCAAAAACAATAAGAAAATCATCATTTTATTATACAAGTATATGCCGGATGTATCGCATGTAGGGAATATCACAAAAAACATCCCCTAAAAGATGCTTCCTTTAGGGGATGTATGCAACACTTTTTTACCTTTTAGCGTTGGTTTTGCTGTAATGCGTTTTGATAATCTTTCTCAGTAAGCGTATAATGATAATAAGCTTCGTGATAATATTTTTTTTCTGAAATTTTTTCTATTTCATAATTTCTATAAATGTTTCGGGAAAATGTATCTCTCGGATGATATTGTAAAGTTAATGTATCATCAAATACAAAACATCCAAAATCCATACATTCTGGAGGTGTCGGTTCTCGTTCCCATCTATCAATAATCTGTTTTTTCTCACCGGAAGGTATTATAATTTCAATAGGATATTCATAATCATCAATATATGTAACATTTTTTGAAGTTTCGTTTGTAACAGAGAAAGCATCATGTTTATAAGATGGTTCAATAATACAAGAAACTAACAATATTATTATCATTATGTTTAATATTAATAATCTTTTCATCTTTATTTTTTCTTTTCAATTTATCTCCATACATATATTTGTCCCCAATACATAGCCATCAAACTATCTATTTGAGCATCTGTTGTTCCGTTAATTTTATGGTTTTTCAATGCTGTTCTAAAACTTGTAAGACCATAGGTCGTTGATAATATGTTATTCTGTATGTACTGCAATGTATAACCCGATATCATATCGTTAGGATAAACAATAGAATCATTACGTTGATTGGTGTCATCCATTAAATCAATAAATAATGGTGTATAACATTTTGTATGACCTCCAGACATTGTACCGGGATGCCATGTTTGACTTCCTGGATGTTGAAAATTAGTATGTCCCAAATCATTGTTATAATAATGATTGGTCAAACTCCATTCAACAGCGTCTGCCCAACTTTCATATATTTCTTTTGCTAACTGAGAATAAGTAGACTGTCCCATGTATAACAAATGAGATTGGTGTGCTAATTCGTGAATTGCCGCCCGAAAAATATTACAAGTAGATTGTCCTTTCAAAGCAATATTAATATCTGGTATGACACCTAACAAACTCCATGTACCCCAACAACATCCAGAAAACAATTTGGGATTTTTATTGTAACATGAAATTTTTGTTTTTCCTATGTTTAAAATAGGTCTTTGTATGCCAAGACAATTTCCATAGTAAAATTTATAAGTAGCACAATGAACGATAGCTATTATAGATGAGATTCCTCCTGTATCAATGTCCAAGTTCCATGAATTTTTCGTTTTAGGTCCATTATAGTATGCTTGTCCCAATGCTCCTTTTCTAATATCCCAATACGCTCTTTCCCATTTAATGGCATAGTTAACGGAATACTTGAAAGACTTGTTTATTGTGCAAAATCCATATGCATCGGTAATTCCGGATGCCGTTTTGGTACAATAACGTGCTGTAACTTTTGCTCCCTGAACAGGAATGTAATCTCTCACAACATCATCATATACCTGTATAGTTGCAGAGGGAATAAATCTTGTATTTCCTTGTTGCTGCCCAGCAGAAATTTCACTATAATCTCCTTCATCGGTAAGATTGCCTGTCAGCAAATAGGATTTTGTTTCCAATTGGTTGTAAAAATCTGTGTTTTCTTCCGGAATGAATACTTCATAAATGTCCTCTACCGTATTTCCTGTCGGAAAAACATAATTACAAGGCACAACCGCATAGAACCAGTTAAGAGCAGAGTCCGTTACTGTCGGATCATGATAATATACTCCATTGACAATTATTTCATAATGCAAAGGAAAATCAAACAAAAGGAGATTGGTATCAGCTTCCAAATTATCCAAACCTTCTTCATTATCAGGCAGTATTTTTACATACCGATAATTAGGTTCTATTGATGGAATGAGTGGTGCAACTCCCTCATTTATCAATAGATCATAAGCAGCACGCATATTGTCTATGCGATAGGGGTCGTTAATGGAATCACCCAAAATGATTTCATCATCCGATTGGGGTGCTTCCAGAGATTTGTGCATTTTTCCGCTGATAGCGGTTGCCACTTCATTTTTCTTGCAACCGAACAATACGATGCTTCCAAATAATATCAGCGTAAACGTTTGTTGAATTATTTTAGTGTTCATGGGTTAAAAGTTTAAATTGATAGAAAAATTTCACGCTGCAAATATATAACATTTTTTTTATCATTTTCACCGACTTTTTAGCAAATTCTATCGCGATGCAATTTTTTTCATATTTTCCCGGTAAGGGTATTTACAATTTTAAATTCAAAAGCATTCCTGCTCTGTGAATGTGCGGATTTAAAACAGAAGTGTTGCCAAAAATATATGCATACTCATAGTAAATACCCAAATCCAACTTCGGACATACACTGAATGTCAGTTCCCCTTTGGCATCTACATTAAAACGAATCATAACTATAGGACCTGCAGACATTCCATTGGCAATATTAGGGTGTAATACAGACTGATGATCGGTATTCATTCCTATTTGACCGGATACTTTAAAAGAACAAATTTTTAAAAAATCAACATAAGTTCTTACTCCGAAATCTAAAAAACTCAAATAAGACATAATTGGAGTTGGTCCGTCAATGACTTGAAGACGTATATCATCATTTTTATCATACACATTTACAAGAGCAACCGATGCTAATACATCTAAATGCGGGCATACTCCTAAAGCATACTGGCATTGTAAACTCATACCATTCATTGCCGAACGATTGGCATAACCCATGTAAATGCCGACACTATGCGACAAACTCTTGTTCTGACTGAACAATAATGTCGGTAACATAAATGCTACCGCTAACACAAAAATTATTCTTTTCATACTTACCATTTTTTTATTTATTTTCAAAACGCAAAGTTGTTTATTTTATTTTATTTTATTTTATTATTCAAACTATAAACATATAACGAGCAGATTTACAATGAAAAAAATGGCAAGTTTGAGCAATAAGTATTTTAGAATAGGTTAAAATTGAGTGAATATTGTCGAAAAACACAAAAAGGCGTGCTAAAGCACGCCTTTTTTATATGACAACTAATAAAAAGCTTATTCTGTTTTTTTACATTGGCAAGCAATAAGTTTCCAAATGCCTGCTGACAATGCTGCGCCTACAAGTGGTCCTACAATGAATATCCACAATTGTTGTAAAGCAGCACCACCTTCAAATATAGCCGGTCCGATAGAACGGGCAGGGTTTACAGATGTGCCTGTGTATCTGATGCATACAAGGTGTACTAATATCAATGATAAGCCGATAGCCAATCCTGCAAAATTTCCTGCACCTTTTTCTGAATCGGTAGAACCTAATACTACCAAAACAAATACCATGGTGAAGAAAATTTCTGCCAATAAGCCGCCTACCATGTTAACACCATCTTGGCATTGGTTGGCACCTGTTCCGCTCAAACTTTCCACATTGCTGGTTAAAAGGAACAAAATGGCAGAGCCGATGATAGCACCAATAACTTGGAAAAGCATATACATCAAAGCATCTTTACCGCTCATTCTTTTTGACAACCATACACCGAAGGTGATAGCAGGATTGATATGACAACCGGAGATGCCGCCAATGGTATATGCCATTGCCACTACTGCAAGACCGAAAGCCATAGAGGTTCCGACAACCGATGCAGTGTCCACACCGCAACTTAAACTAACTGCAGTTCCGCAGCCCATAAGAACCAATACACAGGTTCCAAACATTTCTGCTAAATACTTTTTCATGTTCATAATGATTTAATTTTAGATTATTGTTAATAATGTTTATTCACTTAAACGGCATACTAAATTGCGGTCTCCGTATGCATCATCAATTTTAGATACTGTCGGCCAGTATTTGTCATTGTGAGGCATTGGGAAAGCAGCTTTTTGACGGCTATACGGCAGTTGCCATTCATCGGCACAAACTACTTGCATGGTGTGCGGTGCATTGATAATGACATTGTTGTCTTTGTCAGCACTGCCGCTTTCTATTTCTGCAATTTCTTTTCTAATAGCAATCAAAGCATCGCAAAGTCTGTCCATTTCTGACAATGGTTCGCTTTCTGTCGGCTCAACCATCA
>DBXJ01000080.1:6544-14129 GCA_002309475.1 Bacteroidales bacterium UBA1215 | reverse complement strand
TCACCGACTTGAGCACTCAAACTGAAAGCATTGCAATCTAATATCATTTCATGAGCACACATGCCGTGTTTGCCGGTGTATAATATCTTGTAAGCATTTTGCAAACGAGCCTTCATATAATTGGCATTCAAAATGGCATATTTGGTAGCCATAGCCAATCCTTCTGCTCCTAACATCTTTATATAACCATAAGAGATAGGCAACAAAAGCGGGTAGCCGAATGGAGCGGCAGATACGGCAGAGCCTTGTTTTCCGCCAACTTCTACTTGTGTGTGGTTAGGTAAAAAGTCTACCAATTTTTGACATACACAAATAGGACCAACGCCGGGACCGCCACCGCCGTGAGGCATAGCGAAGGTCTTGTGGAGATTCAAGTGGCAAACATCAGCTCCCATGTAGCCGGGACCTGTCAAGCCGACTTGGGCATTCATATTGGCACCATCCATATATACCAAACCGCCATTTTCGTGTATTATATTAATAATGTCTAAAATAGCTTCTTCAAAAACTCCGTGAGTAGAAGGGTAGGTAATCATCAAGCATGCCAAATTGTCTTTGTTTTCTTCGGCTTTTGCCTTCAAGTCTTCTACGTCTATTTCACCGCCTTCGGTAGCTTTTACCACAACTATTTTCAAACCTGCCATGGCTGCTGAAGCTGGGTTGGTGCCGTGTGCTGATGATGGTATCAAGCAAACATTACGGTGTCCTTGATTGTTGGCATCGAAATATCTGCGGATAACCAATAAGCCTGCATATTCTCCCGATGCACCGGACATAGGTTGCAAGCTGACACCGGCAAAACCGGTTATCTTCATCAAGTCGTTTTCCAATTCGTGAATCATTTCCAAGTAACCTTCCACTTGGTCGGCAGGAACAAATGGGTGAATGGCTTGGAAACCGGCCCAACTTATTGGCATCATTTCGGCTGCAGCATTCAATTTCATGGTGCAACTGCCAAGTGGAATCATAGCTCTGTTGAGTGATAAATCCTTCACCTCTAATTTCTTCATATAACGCATCATTTCTGTTTCGCTGCGATAATTATTGAAGATAGGGTGAGTGAGGAAGGAAGATTTACGTTTTAAGTTTTCCGGTATGTTGGTCATTGCTTTGCATTGGCCGTCGCATTTCAAACCTTCGTAAACCTTGCCGGCAGCTTCTGCCAAAACAACTAAAATTTCGTTTACATCTTCTTTGGTGGTGGTTTCATCTAAACTAATGCCGATGCATTCATCGCAAATATAACGGAAATTGACATGATGTTTCAAAGCAACTTCTTTTACTTTTGCTGTCGGCACAGGGCATTGTACTGCCAATGTGTCAAAGAAGGATTGATTATGTTGTTTGTAGCCTAATTTTGCTAATTCAAGATTTAATTTTTCTGTCAATTTGTTGATACGGATAGCAATGGCACGAATGCCGTCTTGTCCGTGGTAGATAGCATAAAATCCTGACATGATGGCCATCAAAGCAGATGCTGTACAAATGTTGGAGGTTGCTTTTTCTCTCTTGATATGTTGCTCTCTGGTTTGCAATGCCATTCTGTAGGCTTTATTGCCATGTTTGTCTATAGTGATACCGATGATACGACCCGGCATTTGACGTTTGAAATCTTCTGTACAAGCAAAGAAACCGGCTGTCGGTCCACCAAAGCCCATCGGTAAACCGAAACGTTGTGAAGAACCTACTACACAGTCAGCTCCCCATTCTCCCGGAGGGGTCAACAATGCCAATGCCATCAAATCGGTGGCAACTGCAATTCTAATATTCATTTCTTTAGCCTTTGCAGTCATGGCTGCATAGTCTTTAATTTCACCCCATTGGTTAGGATATTGAACAATAGCACCAAATACTTCCGCAGTAAAATTAAATTCACTTTCTTTGGCAACAATTACATTGATACCTAAGAATTTGGCACGTGTTTTAATAACATGCAATGTTTGCGGGAAAATATCTTCAGATGCTAAGAAAACGTTGGCACCATTTTTTTGCATGTCACGACTTCTTGCATTGAAGAACATGATCATTGCTTCTGCTGCTGCAGTGGCTTCGTCCAACAAAGATGCATTTGCCAAAGGCATTTTTGTCATGTCGGAAATAACCGTTTGATAATTGAGCAGTGCTTCCAAACGACCTTGTGAAATTTCTGCCTGATACGGAGTGTAGGATGTGTACCAACCCGGATTTTCTAAAATATTGCGAACAATTACAGCAGGAGTGGCACAGCCATAGTAGCCCATGCCGATATAACTTTTGTAAAGTTTATTTTTTAGAGCCAATTGTCTGGTGTGTTCAAGAAAAGCACTTTCTGACATCGGTTCATCCATTTGTAATGGTTCTTTTAATCTAATTTGTGCAGGAATGGTTTTGTCTATCAATTCATCCATTGAAGAAACACCTATCACTTTTAACATTCTTTCAACCTCTTCTGGACGAGGTCCTACATGACGTGATGCAAAATTGTCATTCATAATTTTAATTATTTGTATTTTGATAAATTATATTTTGTTACTTAAAAATTGCTTACATATAATAAAAAAATATTATACAATTTGCAAAGATAACATTTTTTTTAATATCTATCAATGATTTTATTCTAAAAGTAATTTACAATTTTTTGTGCAATATTTTTTTTAGTGGTAAATATATGTATTTAGTTTGAAAATTATTGTATTAGTAAAACTTTTTTAGGGTTTTGTCTCCCGAAAACTTCCTCTGCAATGGTGTCGGCACCCAAAATTTCTGCACAGGTATATAATGAGGTAATGGTGGTTCCCAAAATGCCGTGCAAATTTAAACTTTGTCCTGTGAGATAAAGATTTTTAACGGCGGTTTTAGGAGTTAGAAATGTTGTTAAAACATTGTCATACTGTTTTTTTACTCCATAGGCAGATCCATTGGGTGTAGAAGTGTATTCTTGGTAGGTGAGAGGAGTGGAAGTATAGACTTGTTCCACTTGTTCTTTTAGGTCGGGAATATAATTTTCCGCCCTGTCTATCAAAAAGTCGGCAGTATTTTGTTTCAATTGCAGATATTTTTCAGGACGACTGTTTCGATGAGTCCCGACAAATGCAGCTACATCTTCCCAAGACATCGGTGTGAGAATATCAATATTTTTGGTGTAAACGGCATCTTCTTTATCGGTAGTGAAACTTACCAAAATATCTTTGCCGTAGCGAGTCTGCCAAAGATTGCCTTCTTGATGAATATGCAAATTACGGTTTTGATAGGGGATGGCATTGTCTTTTAATAGTATGTTGGCGGTAAACATGCCGGTGGAATTTTCCAGATGATTCATTCTCCATATATAGGTTTTTCTGGCAAAATTTTCAGAATCTATCAAATGAAAAGTCGCTTGCGGATGCAGGCTGGAAATGATATGATCGGCATGGAAAATTTCTCCGTTTTCAGTCTGCACATATTGAATGTATCCGTTTTCAAAATGCAAATGGGCTACAGGCATTTTCGTCAGTACCTCGCCACCCATTTTTTTTATGTCATTGGCAAGAGAATCTGCCACTTGCATGCCGCCACCGATAATTCTCCATGCACTTTCAATAAACGATCCGTTGATATGGGCAAATACATACAATGGCATTTTTTTGTCTAAATCCATTTTTAGCGATGTGCCGGCCAATACGTCAACAATATGGTCGTCTTCAAAAGTGGATTTTAGATAATCGTAGGCAGAAGTGTTGAACCATTGGTCGGAGGTGATGTCAGCTTGTTGCATCGTTTGTAGTCGCTCAATGGTGGAGGTGTGGATATCTTTGAGAATATTCACATATTGTTGAAATTGATTGGCTTTGTTTGGAAAATAGGCGGACATTTGCTTTGCGAAATCATCGTAACCGGTAACGAAACTATAGTGTTGCTCACCAATAAAAATTTCATCAAAATGTTTGTCCATTTTTTTCCATGGCAAATCCATCAAATGAAAATATTTGAACAAAAGATTCAACAATTGTCCTTCTTCCAATCCGCCAACGTAATGAAATCCTGTATCAAAGGTTTGTCCGTGGCGTTTGAAAGATTGCAAACATCCTCCCAAAAGCATATCTTGCTCCAAAACAAGTGTTTTTTGTCCTTTTTTTGATAGCAAATAACCACACAACAATCCTGACAATCCGCCACCGATGATAATGGTATCGTATTTTTGACTCATTGTTTTCTTAATTTATTTTGCAAAGGTAGCATTTTTTTTGATAATTGCTTTTTGCAATACATTTGTTGAAAAAAAATAGGCTTAATCAGGCAACAATTTGCTTAAAATATTCGTCTAATAATTATATTATAGTTATTAGAAGAAAAAAATACTGAATAATTCATAACTTTGTTGTATCTTTGCAAGTTAAAAATATTGGTTTGTGAAAACAAAAGGAGAAATAAAAAAGATTGCCATTCAATGTGTGAAAGATGAGGCAGCGGCTGTCTCAAAATTGGTTGATTATGTGGATGATGACTTTGTAAGAAGTTGTGAATTCATATACAACAACAACGAAGGCAGGGTGATAGTCTGCGGCATTGGCAAGAGTGCCAATATTGCCCAAAAGATTGTTGCAACCTTCAATTCTACAGGTACACCTGCTATATTTATGCATGCTGCTGATGCCATTCACGGAGATTTAGGTATGGTGCAAAAACACGATATAGTGATTCTCATTTCAAAAAGCGGCAATACTCCGGAAACCAATTTATTGGTGCCGATGATAAAAACACGTGGCAATAAGTTGATAGCCATTGTCGGCAATGTGGATTCCTATCTGTCAAAACATGCCGATTTTGTTATAAATAGTACAGTCAGCAAGGAGGCAAGTCCCAACAATTTGGCACCTACAGCCAGTTCTACAGCACAATTGGTATTGGGAGATGCATTGGCAGTATGTTTAATTCACATGCGTGGATTTTCCAAAGAAGATTTTGCCCGGGTTCATCCGGGAGGTGCTTTGGGAAAGCAACTTTACATGACAGTAGATGATATATTTAAAGACAATGAAATTCCATTTGTTTCCCCTGATGCTCGTTTGTCACAAATTATCTATGAAATTTCTTCCAAACGTTTGGGAGTGACAGCAGTGATAGACAAAGGCAACATTGCCGGCATTATCACTGATGGCGATTTAAGGCGAATGTTGGAAAAAACGCCTAATCCACAGCATGTTGTCGCCAAAGAGATAATGAGTCGTCGTCCAAAGACCATAGAAAGCAATCAATTGGCAATAAAGGCTCTTGAAATGATGAAAAAGCATAATATTACAAGTGTTTTAGTAACAAAAGACGGTAATTATGCCGGCGTTATTCATTTGCATGATTTGCTGAAAGAAGGTATCATTTAGAAATTAAAAATAAAAAAATATGAAAAAGATAATCGCTATTTTAATTATAACTTTGTTGATGGGGGGTGTGTCAAGCGTGCATGCTCAAAAGAAACCAAAGGATAGTAAAAAAGATGCCTATCATATAACATTTATATTAGAAAGTATAGATGACACCATGTTGTATGTGGCAAGTTATTATGCCGATAAAACATATATGTTTGATTCCATCAGAGTGTCAGAACCGCATACTTATGTGCTTAAAGGCGATACTACCTTGCCAAGGGGAATATATGTGTTGGCAGGTCAAAACAAGAATAAATACATGGATTTTGTGGTAGATTCTTCCGTCTTTTTCACCATTCGTGTAGAAGGTACCGATTTTATCAACAATGTAACCTATATCGGCAGTCCGGAAAATGAGCAGGCCTGCGACTTTTTTAAACATGCAGGCTATTTCCAAGGCAAAATGTATGAACTTCGCAATGATATAAAAACCATGGAAAGTGCGGCAAAACCCAATGCAAAGGAAATCAAATCAGCCAAAGATTTAATGATACGCTATCAAGATTCTTTGGATAGTTATATTGCCGATTTTGTAGTTAAATATGGTGACAAGACCTTGTTTGGCAGAATTCAAAAATTTGCCCAAGATGTAGAAGTGCCCGATCCTCCAAAGGGTAACAAAGATTCGAATTATGCCTATCATTATTATGTCAATCATTATTGGGATAATTGCGATTTCAACGAGCAGGCTATGGCCTATACGCCTATTTTTCAACCTCGTATAGATAAATTTTTCAAGACCTTGCCACCTTTGGTAGATACCATTATCAAATATGCCGACCAATTGTTGGACAAAATGAAAGACAATCCTGAAATGTTTAAATATGCCGTTTGGTTTATTACCAATAAATATGAACGAAGCGAATATGTCGGACACGATGAAATTTTTGTTCACATGGTACAAACTTATTATGCACAAGGCCGTTGTCCGTGGACAAATGAGGCAGTATTGGAGCGCATGGTGGATAGAGCCAATGTATTGGATAAAATTCTTGTAGGTCGTCCATGTCCGGAATTGTGGATGTTTGATACCAACGATAGATTTATCTCCAATTATTCTTTCAATACAAAATATACTATTATGTGGTTTTGGGATGTGGATTGCGGGCATTGTAAGTCTGCCACCCCCACACTGGTGGAATTTTACAATCGTGCTAAAAAAGAGTTGGATTTTGAAGTATATGCAGTTTGTATGGGTAGTGATGTCGGCAAGTGGAAAAAAGCCATTGTAGAACGGCAATTGCCATTTGTCAATGTAGGAGGTAACAAAGCCAACTTGGATTTTAGAGAAGTGTTTGACATACGAACCACTCCGCAAATATTTGTGTTAGACAAAGATAAAAAAATTATAGCGAAGAAAATAGGCGTGGAATCACTGGAACAAGTTATAAGAGATTACGAAGCAGGAAAAAGAATTAGATAATCAATAAATAATTAATGGAAGCAATAAAGATAAAAAAGATATTGAAAGAAACCGAACAAATCGGTTTGAATAGTCTTGTAACTGTAAAAGGTTGGGTAAGAACAAAACGTGGCAACAACAATGTAGCATTCATCAATTTGAACGACGGGTCGATTGTTCATGGCATACAAATAGTAGTAGATGTGGCTAAATTTGATGAAGAATTGATGAAACAGATTACTACCGGAGCTTGTTTGTCGGTTAGAGGTTTGTTGGTGGCATCAATGGGAAAAGAGCAGGGAGTTGAAATTCAAGCTGAAGCCATAGAAGTATTAGGACTGGCATCTGCACAAGATTATCCTTTGCAAAAAAAAGGTCACAGTATGGAATATTTGCGGACAATTGCTCATTTGCGTCCAAGAACGAATTATTTTTCATGCGTGTTGCGTTTGCGTCATGCCATGGCATTTGCTATTCATAAATATTTCAACGACAAAGGTTTTATCTATCTGCATACACCTATTATCACGGGTTCGGATTGTGAAGGTGCCGGCGAAATGTTCAATGTTACCAATTTTGACATTGCCAATCCGCCACGCACAGAAACCGGTGAAGTGGATTATTCACAAGATTTCTTCGGCAAACCCACCCATTTGACAGTCTCCGGACAACTCAATGGTGAATTGGGAGCCATGGCCATGGGCAATATATACACTTTTGGTCCGACTTTTAGAGCGGAAAATTCCAACACACCTCGCCACTTGGCAGAATTTTGGATGATAGAGCCGGAAATGGCTTTCTA
>DBXJ01000080.1:5862-6497 GCA_002309475.1 Bacteroidales bacterium UBA1215 | reverse complement strand
CGCTATGCTTTGGATAACAATATGGACGATTTGCAATTTTTGAGCAATTTGTTTGATAAAGAATTGATAGATAGACTAAAATCAGTTTTAGATGTACAATTTGTCCGTTTGCCATATACAGAAGCCATAGACATTTTGATGCAGTCAGGACACAAATTTGAATACAAAGTGGAATGGGGAATTGATTTGCAGTCGGAACACGAACGCTATTTGGTAGAAGAGCATTTTAAAAAACCGGTTATTTTGATAGACTATCCAAAAGAAATAAAGGCTTTCTATATGAAGCAAAACGATGACGGAAAGACTGTCAGAGCTATGGATGTCTTGTTTCCGAAAATCGGAGAGATAATTGGAGGTTCACAAAGAGAAGAAAGCTACGAAAAATTGATGAACGTAGTTCATGAAAGAAATATGAGCGAAAAAGAATTATGGTGGTATCTGGATACACGTCGCTTTGGAACGGCTCCGCACAGCGGTTTCGGATTAGGTTTTGAACGTCTTTTGTTGTTTGTTACAGGAATGAGCAATATTAGAGATGTGATACCTTTTCCAAGAACTCCGCAAAACGCAGAATTTTAATGTTATAAGAGAATAATTAATTGTGAAGCTCAACAAAAAAAGATATTTGGTATTAG
>DBXJ01000080.1:3009-5704 GCA_002309475.1 Bacteroidales bacterium UBA1215 | reverse complement strand
AATAGAACCAAACACATGATATCAATCATATAATTTATTGTCATATAAAGAAATATTTGTTGAATTGGTGAATAGATATATGTGGTATAAAAAAATGAGTGCTAAGTATTTGTTGTTGTTTTTGTCAGTGATGGCTTTCACTGCTTGCAACGACAGCAATGTCTATAATCCTAAACCGCGAGGCTACTATCGGATAGATATAAAAGATGTCGGTTATAAGTCCTTACCATCCGGTTATCCTTATTCTTTTGAATATTCCGATTATGCAACCATAGACAAATACATTGATCACGATTCTTCGGACTATTGGATTTATATTGCCTACGAACCTTTGAATGCTGTGGTATATGTGAGTTATAAAACTTTTGCCGATGATTCAACACTCAATAGCATGATTAACGATTCAAGGACGATGGTGTTTAAGCAAATCAACAAGGCAGACGACATATTGGAATCTTCTGTGCTGGATGATGAAAATCATGTTTATGGAAAAATTTATGAAACAATAGGAGACGAGGCGGCTTGTCCTTATCAATTTTGGTTAACAGATAAGCAAAAACATTTCTTTAGAGCATCTGTATATATGGGTTGCAAACCACAAAACGACTCTTTGCAACCTGTAATAGATTATGTTAAAAAAGATATGCTTCATTTGATTGAAACATTTCAGTGGACCCATTAAAATATGAAAAAAATCAACTTTAACGAGTTGTTGTCGAAAACATTAACCTATAAATATGTTGTCAAGTCAATTGACTGGTTGAAACATATTGTTCTACCCGGTTTTAGTGGTGTGCCATTGTATGATGCGATTGTTTATTTTATCAAAGGATTGGTGAAAGGGAAGTTGTCGATTAGAGCATCGGCATTGTCATATAATTTCTTTATGGCATTATTCCCCTTCATTTTGTTTTTGTTTACCATTATTGCCTATTTGCCTATCGATAGTTATGTTCCTTTGGCATACGATTTTATTAAAACCGCATTTCCCGAGCAAGCACAAAGCATGATTCTTAAAACAATAGACGGCTTGCTGAAAAAAAACGGGACATTGTTGTCGGTGAGTGCTATTTCGGTGTTCTTTTTCGCTACAAGAGGTGTTAGAGCGATGATTGCCACTTTCAATGGCACATATCATACCTTGGAGACCAGAAACGGAGTTATGCAATATATTACTGCAGTGTGGTTGTCGTTGGTTTTGATAGTGATGATTATCTTTGTTATGACAATTAGCATTGCCAGTTCGCAAGTTTTGAAGTTGATAATGGCTAAAAATTTGTTGCGTCCGTTTTGGTGGACTTTATTGTTGTCGGTTAGTAAATGGTTGTTGATATTAGTAGCCATCTATGTTGCTATTTCGCTGATATATTATTTTGCTCCGGCCAAAAGAAAGGATTTTAAATTTTTATCAGCCGGTTCATCCTTGTCAACAGTGTTGATAGCTTTGGCAAGTGGTGGCTTTAATTATTATATTTCCCATTTTTCCCGCTACAATGCCATTTATGGTTCTATAGGTGCCTTGATTATTGTTTTGTTGTGGATTCAATTGCTGTCGATGATTATTTTGATAGGTTTTGAACTCAATGCCAGCATTAGCAATGCCAAACAACAAGAAACTATCAAGTTGCTCAATCGTTAAAAAAATCTTTGAAATTTTTGTTGTTCAAATCTGCTTGTAGATTTGAAAAAAAATGTTATATTTGCAAATTGTTATTTTTTGCGGACAGAGTGTGCAATAATTTGCTCCTTATGCGGTAAAATTTAACAAAGAAGAAAATTGTAGAATTTATAAAAACAGGATAATTGCAGTGAAAAGCAAGGTAGGTTTAGATTTTCAGAAGGTTGCACATGCTAAAAATGTTGCCAAAAATATTGCAGACGATGTTCAGCAATTTGTAGACCAATATACTACAGTTGCCGTAGAACGTACTATCTGCCGTTTGTTAGGAGTAGATGGAGTTGACGAAAACGAAGTGCCGCTTCCTAATATTTTAGTGGACCAAATTAAAGAAAATGGCGTTTTAGGACAAGGAATTATGTTGTTCTTAAGCAATGCCGTAGTGGAGACAAAGCAAAATCCACAGCAGATAGCCGAGCAAGTAGCATCGGGAACTTTGAATATCACTCAATTGCCCATGCATTCACAAGCAGAAAGAGAGGCTGCCATGCAACCTATCATTGCCGCCAGTGTGGAACGCATCCGCAAACGCCGTCAACGCAAAGAAAACTATTTGGCAACCTTAGGAGAAGGTAGCAAGCCATATCTTTATATCATAGTAGCCACCGGTAATATCTACGAAGACGTGGTTCAAGCTCAGGCAGGAGCCCGTCAGGGAGCCGACATTATTGCCGTTATCAGAACTACCGGTCAAAGTTTGTTGGATTATGTTCCCTATGGAGCTACCACGGAAGGTTTCGGTGGTACCTATGCCACACAAGAAAACTTCCGCATTATGCGTAAGGCATTAGACGAAGTAGGTGAGGAAGTTGGTCGCTATATCCGTTTGTGCAATTATTGTTCAGGTTTGTGTATGCCGGAAATTGCCGCCATGGGAGCATTGGAAGGATTGGATGTAATGCTGAATGATGCCTTGTATGGTATTTTGTTCAGAGATATCAACATGCAAAGAACTTTGGTGGATCAATATTTTTCCCGTATCATCAACGGCTTTGCAGGTGTTATCATCAATACAGG
>DBXJ01000080.1:0-2910 GCA_002309475.1 Bacteroidales bacterium UBA1215 | reverse complement strand
TTGGGACATGCTTTTGAAATGGATCCTATGATGGAAAACGGTTTCTTGTATGAATTGGCACAAGCACAAATGACAAGAGAAATATTTCCAAAAGCTCCTTTGAAATATATGCCGCCTACCAAATTTATGACCGGCAATATTTTTCGTGGACACATACAAGATGCTTTGTTCAATATGATCGGCAATTGGACTCACCAAGGCATACAGTTGTTAGGTATGCCCACCGAGGCAATTCATACACCATTTATGAGTGATAGATATTTGTCGATAGAAAATGCAAAATATATCTTCAACAATATGAAAGATATTGGCGAAGAAGTGGAATTCAAAGAAGGTGGAATTGTTAAGTCAAGAGCCAAGAAAGTTTTGGATGATGCCATAGTATTGTTGGAAACTTTGGAGCAAGAAGGACTTTTCAATGCTTTGGAAAAAGGAATGTTTGCAGATGTAAAACGACCGAAGAATGGAGGAAAAGGTTTGGACGGCGTAACTCTGAAACAAGTACATTATTCCAATCCGTTTGTTGAATTGATGAAAGGAAAACGATAAAAGAATAAATAGAAAGTTTCTTAATTTGTTATAAAAAATATTTGGGAACCGATAAACAAAGAATGAATTATGAGTGAAGGATTGTATTCCATGGAGGCTAAGGATTATGACAAAACCTTAGATTTAAAAAAGATAAAATCCTATGGTGACACCATGAATGACGGGAAGGTGCAGTTGAGTTTTACACTGCCGGTTCCCGTCGGTGATGAGGCTATAGAGGCCGCCAAACAATTGCTGTTGAAAATGGGTTTCACCAATCCATTAGTGGTATATAGCAAAGAATTGACCAAAGGCTTCACTTTCTTCAATTGCTATGGTTCATGTTCACATACAGTTGATTACACCAATATTCATGTACCCAAGGTAGAAACCAATGTGATGGACATGCACGAATGTGATGAATTTGTCAAAGAACATATCGGTAGAAAGATTGTGGTAGTGGGTGCCAGCACCGGTACCGATGCTCATACAGTAGGCATAGATGCCATCATGAATATGAAAGGTTATGCCGGTCACTATGGCATAGAACGTTACGAAATGTTTGAGGCATTAAATATGGGTAGCCAAGTTTCTAATGAAGATTTTATTGCCAAGGCCATAGAACTCAAAGCAGATGCTTTGTTGGTATCGCAAACGGTGACACAAAAAGATGTTCATATTACCAATATGGTCAATCTTGTGGAATTGTTGGAGGCGGAAGGTCTGCGTGACAAGGTTATCTTAGTTTGCGGAGGTCCGCGTATCAGTCACGAATTGGCAAAGGAATTGGGATATGATGCCGGTTTCGGCATGAATACCTATGCTGACGATGTAACATCTTATATAGCTCAGGAATTAGATAAAAGAATGCATAAAGCAAAATAATATAGTTTAGATAAATAATAAAAAAACAAAGATATGGATAAGAATCAAATTAGAGAAACAATAGCCAAGCGTTGTGCTTTGGAATTGAAAGATGGTGACGTAGTGAATTTAGGCATTGGCTTGCCGACAGAAATTCCTAACTATTTGCCTGACAATGTACATGTTGTTTTACAATCAGAGAATGGTTTGTTAGGTATGGGACCTACTCCGGAACCCGGTCATGAAGATCCTTATTTGAATAATGCAGGAGGAGCACCTATGTCTGCACTTCCCGGTGCAGCATCTTTCGATAGTGCCACTTCTTTCGGTATTATTCGTGGCGGACATGTGGATGTAACTATTTTGGGTGCATTGCAAGTGGATGAAAAAGGTAATTTGGCCAATTGGATGATACCCGGCAAAAAAACTCCGGGAATGGGTGGAGCTATGGACTTGATAGTAGGTGCCAAAAGAGTAATATTGGCAATGGAACACACCGCTAAAGGAAATCCCAAGATATTAAAATCTTGTACTTTGCCGCTTACAGCAGCCGGACAAGTGAATTTGATAGTGACCGAAATGGGTGTCATGGAAATTACTCCCGAAGGTATTGTTTTGAAAGAAATAAATCCGGAATTCACTGTTGACCAAGTGCAAGCAGCTACAGAAGCTACTTTGATTATTGATAAGAACTTACAACCTATGCGTCAATAAACAATGGAGTACAATTTTCTAAAAGTTAATACCCTGCAAGAAGGAATATGCATATTGGCAGTGTCCGTTCCTAAATCTTTGAATTCTTTGAGTTCTAAAGTCTTGGCGGAAATGGAACATTTTTTAGCCAATATACCCGATGGCACACATGTGTTGATTGTTACCGGAGATGGCGATCGTTCGTTTGTTGCCGGTGCCGACATTGCTGAAATGAGTGGTTTCAACAAGGAGCAGGCTTTGGCATTTGCTCGTTTGGGAGCAAAAATATTCCGTACTATCGAAACTTTGCCCATGCCGGTGATAGCCGCTGTTAACGGTTATGCTTTGGGTGGAGGTTGTGAATTAGCCATGGCATGTGATATTCGTATTGCCTCCGAAAAAGCCCGCTTTGGACAACCGGAAGTTAAATTAGGCATTATCCCGGGGTTCTCGGGTACTTATCGTCTTACAAAACTTGTCGGTGAAGGTATGGCAAAAGAGTTGATATACACCGCCAGAAACATAAAAGCCGACGAGGCCTTGAGAATAGGTTTGGTCAATCAAGTGGTGGCACCTGAAAATTTGATGCCTACTGCTATTGACATGGCAAAAAGTATTTTGAAAAATGCACCTTTGGCAGTCGGTTTCGCCAAAAAATCCATCAATGGCGGTTACGGCTTGTCATCGGAAGATTTTATCGCTTTGGAAAATGAATATTTTTCCGATTGCTTTGCCACGAAAGACCAAAAGGAGGGTATGACGGCATTTTTAGAAAATCGTGAAGCAAAATTTGAAAATAAATAGAAATAAATAATTGTTCAATTA
>DBXJ01000061.1:15316-51477 GCA_002309475.1 Bacteroidales bacterium UBA1215 | reverse complement strand
GGACGAATGCCATATATGATGTTATTATTTTGTTTCTTTCTCTGTTCCATATCCTAAAATTCTTGATGCAAAGGTAGTAAAAATTTACTTATCTATGCAAAAAAAGGACACTTAATGTGTCCTTTTTATTTTGGAATAGCATCCTGTACTAAAAAAATATCAATAACTAATCTACTGTATTTCTTAAATATGCAGGCTGTTGGTCAATGCCGTCAACACTGGCCGAAAAGTCAGAGATTTCCGAATTGTTTTTACCTCGTTTATATGCCGGTTCATTCAAATAAGAAGTTATTTCTGCATCAGTCATATCGGGACGATACGCCATAGGTCCTTGATTAGCATTGTTGTCCAACCTTTCAACTATAGTTTGAGAATTGTCATTGACAACATTTGTATCGACTTTCGGCATATTTGCTTTGTTTTCCAATACGATAGTCGGCTTTTCTTCGCTATGGTTGTGCAATCCTGTTGCTATGATTGTTACACGAATGCTGTCTCCCAAATTGTCATCAAAACCATGACCCCAAATAAATTCGCGTTTCATATTGCAAGTTGCATTTTGCAATTCGGTGGTGATAGTCTTCAATTCCAATCCTGTAGCTTCGTTATCGCCATGTCCATACGAAATGAAAAGCAACATTTTTTCTGCTCCGTAAACAGAATCATTATCCAACAAAGGACTTGTTACAGCCTGTTGAACAGCTTCCTTGGCTCTATTTTCTCCATTGGCTGTACCGCAACCGATAATTGCAGTTCCACTATTTTTCAAAATAGTTTCCACATCGCGAAAATCAACATTCATTATAGATTCCAAGGTGACAATTTCTGCAATACTTTTGGCCGCTATCAGCAAAACATCATCTGCTTTGGCAAAAAATTGGCTCATTTTCATCTCCGGATAAAATGTCAACAAAGATTCATTTTTTATCACCAACAATGCGTCAACATTTTCTTTCAATTCATTGATACCTTCTTGTGCAATTGTATGTTTTTGCTCTTGCTCGAAGCCAAACGGGAATGTTACAATGCCGACAGTCAAGATATTCATTTCACGAGCAACACTGGCAATAATAGGAGATGCTCCCGTACCGGTGCCACCGCCCATACAAGCGGTTACAAACACCATGTGTGCTCCTTCTAATGCAGCTTTTATCTTATCTTCACTTTGTAAAGCCGCTTCGCGTGCTACTTCCGGTTTGGCACCTGCACCCAAGCCTTCACCTATAAGAATCTTGTTGGGCACCGGATTGCCGTCTAATGCTTGTTTATCTGTATTACAAATGATGAATTCAACATCGTTGATGCCTTCATTATACATGTGCTTGACAGCATTGCCGCCGCCACCGCCGACTCCGACAACTTTGATGATGCATTTTTTTGCTTTCTCCGGCTTTGGCATTACATCATCGGTTATTCCTGCCATTGCTCCTGTTGCTTCACTTACGATTGGTTCAAAATCTTCTTCCATACTGACTTTAATTTATTGTTTGCACTCTTGTTAATTTTCTTTATTTATTATTGATTAAAAATCATCGTCATCATCGGTGTCATCAATGCTGGTTGTCAAGGCCTTCACCAATGCCTCTTGTATTTTACCCCAAGAACGACCGATTCCTTCACTAATTTTCTTCCCTCTAGGATTTTTTCCTTTAGGTTCTTTTTTCTCTGTTTCTCCACTCTCTTCATCTACATATTTTTCGTCATCTTTTTGAGAATGGGTATCTTCAACAAATTCTTCCTCGTTTTCTTCTACTTCTTCTATGCTAGGTCCATATTCTTCTTCGGCTCTTTCTACACCCAAAACCAACAAACCTAAACCTGTTGCATAGATTGGATTGCTATATTCATTTTCAGGATCGTCGATTTTTTCTTTGGCTTCACCGATTTTTACAGTGTAACCGGTTTCAAATTCTGCAAATTCTTTCAAGCCTTTCAATTGGGCACCACCTCCTGTAAAGACAATACCGCAACCTAATTTACCACTATATCCTGAATTTTGTATTTCCAATTTCACCTGCTTGATAATATCGCGTGTTCTTGCCTCTATTACCTGCTCTAAAATATATTTGTTGATTTGTTTGGGTTCTCTACCATTAATACCCTCTACTTTTATTTCAATAGTTTTATCGCTTTCGTCAACAATACAAGAACCATGATTTATTTTCAACAATTCTGCCTCACGTTTTACTATGCCGCCAAAACTTCCGACAATATCTTTTGTAATAGCATCACCGGCAATAGGTATCACACAACTATGACGCAAAACACCATTGGTGAAAATAACTATATCGGTAGTACCTCCACCAATATCCACCAATGCCACACCGGCTTCTTTTTCATCATCATTCAACACCACTTCTGCCGATGCCAATGGTTCTAAAATCAATGCATCCATTTTCAAATTGCAGGTTTGCATACATCTTCCTATATTTTTTATATGCTGAATATTGCCGGAAATGACATTGCATTCTGATGACATTTTCTTTCCCATCATACCTATCGGGTTAACTTGTGGCGGATAAGTATCCACTATAAATTCCTGTGGAATGACATCTAAAATTTTACTAGTGCCATCCATAGGCGGCATATTGAAAGCTTCGTCTATCAATTTTTTGACATCTTCCTTAGAGATTTCAACATTTGCATTATCCAGTTTGATTTCACTATTCACCCGTTGAGTTTTCATGTGCTGACCTGCAATGCCAACCATTACTGTATCAATGGATAAATTAGCGGATTTTTGGGTTTTGGCAATTACGCGTTTCACCACATCGCTGGTTTCTAATATATTGAGCACCAATCCGCGTTCAACTCCCACCGATTGTTCCATGGCAGTGCCTAAAATTTTAATTTTGCCATCATTGCCACGCTTGCCTGCGAATGCCACTACTTTTGTTGTACCAATATCCAAACCAACTGCAATATTGTTCACAACCGGTTTTTCAACCACTTCTTCTTTTTCTGATTTGCTGCTTCCTACTCCTTTAAATTTATCAAATATACTCATAGTATTGATTTTTATCGTTTTGTACATGGAATTTCATTTCCATATTTTAAATTTATTTCTTTATATCTATCCCAACCTCTTATACTGAAACCATTTTTATAAATGCTTTTTAAGTTGTTCATTTTATTATCAATAACTTCCTCCGGCACCGCATCAATGGCAATGCTGCCAAAATTTACTACATGATTGCCAACTGTTGGCACCAATTCTATTTCTTGCTTATCATTGATATAGATTTGACCAATTTGTGCTTTCCAAAACGGATGCTTGTCTATATATCTTGCCAATTCCCATATCATATATAATGTATATCTATCTTTGTGTCGCAGCGTATCATTTCTCCACATGGTTTGCCTATTGACATAAATAGTGGTATCGTATTTGTTGTTGATATTACCGCTTGCTACCAACAAACGATTGTCTGTACTTGCTTCCGGCATCACCTTGCCGGTTTTTGCAATATAATAACACTCGTTGTTTTGGTTAAATACTTTTACTATAGGATGCTCTTGTTGAGCTTTCACTATCAACACTCTGCCCTTAGTCAATACATCAGCATTGACAATATAAGGATATGATTCAACAACCTTTTCTATATTCACTTTGCTGACACTATCTATTTTCTCTCCTACTATTTGTCCGCATTTTTGTGCCAAAAATGAATCTATTTCATCAATGGTGAATAATGGTTCCGACAAAACATCAATCTCATATTTCACCGCTGCATAACGTTGTACTCGGTTATTGTGCGAGAAAAATATCAACCCGCCAATAATCAATAGCACCGCCAACAAAATCAAGACTATATATCGTTTATTCATTGAATCGTTCTTTTATTTTGGTTACTAATCTATCTATATCTCCTGCTCCCATAGTCAACAAAACATCCGGTTGATGAGCAGACAGATAATCTATCAACTCTTCTTTTTGCAACACCCGCTTGTCTTTGCAAGTGATTTTGTCAAGCAAAAATTCAGAAGTGATGCCTTCTATCGGCAATTCGCGAGCCGGATAAATATCCAACAATATCACACTATCCAATTTTGACAAACTTTTGGCAAAATCGTCAGCAAAATCACGTGTACGTGTGTACAAATGCGGCTGGAACACTCCACAAATTTTCTTGTCCGGATACAATATCTTGGCAGAATCTATGCAAGTGGAAATTTCTTTGGGATGGTGAGCATAATCGTCTATATAGACAAAGTCGTTTCTTTGAATGATGTATTCAAAACGCCTTTTCACACCTTTGTATGTCGCCAATTGTTTTTTTATTGCTTCAATGGAAATGCCTGCCAAGGTTGCTACTGCCACCGATGCCACCGCATTTTCTATATTATGTTTGCCCGCTACGGCCAAAGTTACATCTTTCAAAACTACATTTTGACATTGTATGTCAAATTGCTGCACCCCGTTTTCAAAGCGAATGTTTTTCGCATAATAATCACAAGTATTATCATTGTAACTATAAGTCACTATATTACACTCTACCGACAACTTGTCTAATAAATGGGGTTTTGTAATCAAATAGCCATTTTTGTCAATTTGATTGGCAAAATCGTTGAAAGAATGCTCCAACGATTGTTGAGTTCCATAAATATCCAAATGATCGGCATCCATTGCAGTTATAACGGCTATATGCGGGTGCAATGTCAAAAAAGACCTATCAAATTCGTCCGCCTCCACTACAACTATATCGGCATTGGTATCATCCACAAAGTTGGAGTCAAAATTGGCGGATATACCACCAATAAAAGCACTTATTGACTTTTCTGCATGCAACAAATACGAAATCATTGCTGTAGTAGAGGTTTTTCCATGTGTGCCGGCAACAGCAAAAGTTGTTTTTGCGTCACTTATCATACCCAACATACTAGAACGTTTGAGTATAGGAATATTTTTTTGTTGCAAATATTGCAGCTCTTTCAATGTTTTAGGAATTGCAGGAGTATATATCACAGCCGATATGTCTGCCGGTATCAAGGTAGGATTGTCTTCAAAATGAATGCTAATGCCTTCCTTTATCAATGTGTCAGTCAAAGGAGAAGGTGTTCTATCGTAACCCGTCACCTCTACACCTCTCACATGGAAATAGCGTGCCAAGGCACTCATTCCGATGCCTCCTATTCCTAAAAAATACAATTTTTTGATGTCTGCAATTTGCTCCATTTATTTATTTCCTTCCATCAACTTGATAATTTCTTGTGCGATGATTTTTGCCGCATCCGGCTGTCCCATTTTCAATAAATTATTCCGCATAGTCTGCTGTTTTTCAGTATCGTTGAGAACTGACATGACAGCCGTTGCCAATTTTTCTTTTGCCTCTGCATCTGCTACCATAATAGCGGCACCGGCGTCTGCCAACACGGTTGCATTTTTGGTTTGATGATCTTCTGCCACATTGGGAGACGGCACCAAAATACATGGCTTGCCAATAGTGCACAACTCCGACAATGACAAAGCTCCCGCACGAGAAACAACCACATCGGCAATCGTATATAACAAATCCATCCGAGATACAAAAGGCAATACATTTATGCCCGGCAGATTTTTGTATTTGTCGTCCAAACTATTGTAATATGATTCACCTGTCTGCCAAACCAATTGGATATCTTGCTTTACTAAATCCTCCACAAAGGTGGCAACACTTTGATTGATAGTTTTAGCACCCAAACTGCCACCTATCACTGCCAAAGTTTTTTTGTTACTATCTAAGCCAAAATATTGTGCAGCCTGGCTTTTATCCGCATTCATCTCTAAAATATCTTTGCGAATAGGATTGCCTGTTTTTACCAATTTTTCCTTTGGAAAATATTTTGCCACGCTGTCATAGGTGATACAAATTTTGTCCACTTTGCTCCCTAATTTTTTATTGGCCATGCCCGGATAAGAATTCGCTTCATGTATCAAGGTAGGAATTCCTAATTTTACTGCCATGTTTAAGGCCGAATAACTTGCATATCCCCCAACTCCTACCACTACATCAGGTTGGAAAGATTTTATAATATTTTTAGCCTTTAAGTTGCTTTTTATCAATCTAAATGGCAGTTTGCAATTTTCAATCAAATTTTTGAAAGTAATTTTGCGTTGCAAGCCATAAATATCCAAACCCTCTATTTTGTAACCGGCTTCCGGCACACGTTTCATCTCCATTCTGCCATTGGCACCAATAAACAAAATATCCATATCGGGAAATTCTGCTTTCATAGCATTGGCAATGGCAATAGCCGGAAATATATGTCCGCCTGTGCCGCCTCCGGAAACGATCATCTTCTTATTCATTTTCCACCTCACTTTTTAATTGTTTTTCTTCGCTTTTGATTTCTTTTTCTTTTATTTTATTTTGTCTGGCCACACGACTGATATTCATCAAAATTCCTATCTCCACGGATGTTGTAACAATGGATATACCGCCTTTGCTAAACATCGGCAGCGTTTCTCCTGTAGCAGGAAAAACTCCCACACATACACAAATATGCGTGATGGCTTGAAAAGTTATCATAAATCCTAACCCCAATGCCAAATATTTGCCAAAATCATTATGAAGATATTTGGATATTTTGATCGTTCTATAAAACAAACTCAAATACAATAGCACAACAATAATACCAAACAAAATGCCGTATTCTTCTACGAAAAAGGCAAAAATATAGTCAGAATAGCTTTCTTTGACACTCGCACTATGCACACTTGCTCCCGGCATCGGCAAAAACCTGCTTGTTGCAATGGCAGCTTCTGTAGTGATAATATCTTTGTGGGTTTCGTCTTTGTCAAGAAAACTTTCTATACGTACTTTCATGGTTCCCAAACGACTAAAAATAGCATTTTCGCTCTTGGGATTGACAGCATCCGACAGCAAAACACTCAACCCTAATCCGGCTGCCACCCCGACTATCAGTATAGTACCTAAAAAGTATTTCAATTTCAATTGAGATAAAAACAACAAAACCACCAGAGTAAATCCCAATATCAAACTTGCCGATGTTTTTTGCGTCGCTATCAACAAACAACATACTAATATATATAGCAACATAGGAATATATACATGCTTGATATCATTGATACCATCTCCGACACGTTTCAGCCACGAAGAAAAATGTATCACTATACACAATTCTATCATGTGGATGGTTTGAATTTTGTGTCCCAAAACACTGATACTACGCTTAGAACCTCCTTCCGAAACACCGAAAAACAAGGTTGCTACCAATAAAACAATCGCCAATATCAAAAAGAAACGCCCATGTATGCCATATGCTTTATAAGGCGGAAACTTCTGCAAAACAAACATCAAACCTATTCCCAACAAAACATACACAATATGCTCTGATAACAAGAACAAGAAACTTGAGCCGGCAACATTCAATTTGTTGCTAGTGCTAAATACAGCTAAAATAGAGAAAATAGCAAGTAAAATTACTATGATCCATAGTACTTTATCTGTATCCTTATTGATTTGTTTCCACTGTTCTTTTATATTGAAAGCCATATATTTAATGTTTTAAAGTTGTGCAATTGCTTTTTTGAAAGAATTACCTCTTTGAAAATAGTTTTCATATACCCTACCTGCACGGCATGCCGTTGACAAGAGCACTACATCATTTTTTTGAGCAGCATAAAACGATTGTCTGACAGCTGTTTCCATATCTCCGCATTCTAATATCACCGGTACGTGACCACTGAAAACAGACATAATTTCCTTTCTATTTTCCCCCATACAAACCACCGCTTTTACCTTGCCGACAACCATGGGTAACAATTGTGAATAATCGGTTGTACTATCTTCTCCAACTATCAACCAGACTATCTTATTTTGCACTTGCTCCAAAGAAAAATAGGTAGAATTAATATTTTCCGACTTAGAGTCGTCAATAAAGCAAACTCCTCTAAAAGTCGTCACTTGCTCCATTCTATGGCGATTGTCGCTCACTTTTTGTACCTCTGAAGATGCTTTGCTATTTCTCAAAGCTGCTAATCGTTGCTCTATCAACTTTGTTCTTTCTGCTATTTTTGACTTTTCTATAATTAAATCTTCAAAACCCATATCTTTTCCTCCTATCTTATTTTCAGTGTTACAATGGTTACCACTGCCAACATCAAACCTATAATGATAAATCTACTTACTATCTTCACTTCATCAAAACCTTTTTTCTGATAATGATGATGAATAGGCGCCATCAAAAACACCCGCTTACCTTCGCCGTATTTTTTCTTGGTAAATTTAAAATAGGTTGTTTGTATCAATACTGACACACTTTCCATCAAATAAATGCCACACAAAATCGGCAACAATAATTCTTTTCTGATAATAATGGCAAATACAGCTACAATGCCACCTAAAGCCAAACTACCCGTATCGCCCATAAAGACTTGTGCCGGATGACAATTCCACCACATAAATCCCATACATGCTCCGACAAATGCTCCGGTAAATATCATTAATTCACCCGTATTGGGAATATACATGATATTCAAATAATCGGCAAAAATAGTATTACCGGACACATAAGCCAGCACACCTAACACCGCTCCGATGATAGCCGTGACAGATATAGCCAAACCATCTAATCCGTCGGTCAGATTGGCCCCATTGCTGACCGCCATGATAATAAAAATGATGATGATGACATATAAAATATCCGACCAAATTTTGTAATTGGAACCCACCCATTTCATTGCTTTTGAATAATCCAATTCGTTATTTTTGAAAAATGGAATGGTTGTCTTCATAGATTTTGTAGGAGGAACACATTCATAACCGGTCGATACCCCTGTTTGATCGTTTTCCACCTTGAAAACATTTTCTGTATTGACATAATTGACATTGGTACATTTTTCTTTTATCACCACATTGGGATGGAGAACCATCACCAATCCGACTATCAAACCCAAAACCGCTTGTCCTACCAATTTTGCCTTTGCTGACAATCCGGCTTTGTTGTGTTTTTTTACTTTTATATAGTCATCGATAAAACCTAACAATCCCAACCAAACCGTTGTGAATATCATCAAAAGTATATAGATGTTGTCTAACTTATTCAACAACAATACCGGAATTAAAACACTGAATAAGATAATGATTCCTCCCATGGTAGGAGTACCTTTCTTTTCCATTTGGCCTTCTAATCCCAAATCTCTTATACTTTCACCTATTTGATTCCTTCTCAATAATTTGATAACCCATTTACCGACTATCATAGAAAGGAATAGTGCCAGCAATGATGCTATTGCCGTTCGGAATGATATATATTGAAACATTCCTGCTCCAGGCATATCAAATGCCTTGTCTAACCAGTCAAAAAGATAATATAACATATTGTTTAATGAATTTCTAAAGTTTTGTTAAAGAATTTTATAATCAACTATTTTTCATGTCCTCATATTCAAATATTTTCGTGTCTCCTCTACATCATCAAAATGATGCTTTACCCCTTGGATATCTTGATATTTTTCATGTCCTTTGCCGGCAATAAGAACTATACTATTCGGTTTTGCTGTCAAAATAGCCGTTTTTATCGCCTGATGCCTATCTACAATGGTCAACGTAGTTGACTGATAGGCACTGCTGACTCCAACTTCCATATCCGCCAATATAGCTTCCGGTTCTTCTGTTCTCGGATTGTCGGAAGTGAGTATTACTCTATTGCTCAAGCGACATGCAATTTCCGCCATTTCAGGTCGTTTTGTTTTGTCCCTGTCACCTCCACAACCTACTACCGTTATAATTTCTTGTCCTTTTTCTGTCACTGCGTTGATAGTTTCCAATACATTTTGTAAAGCATCAGGAGTATGTGCATAGTCAACCACTACTACCAATTTTTTATCTTGAATGGTGAAAAATCTACCTTCTGCAGCTTCCAACATACTCATTTTCACCAATGTTTCATGGCTATCCATCCCCAATAATACCGCAGTAGAATAAATGGCTAACAAATTGTAAGCATTGAATTTACCTACCAACTTAAACCACACTTCTTCTCCGCCAATATTCAACTGTATGCCGTCTAAATTGCATTCCATCACCTTTGCCTTAAAATCACTGACACCGCTTTGTAAACTATAGGTATATTTACCGGCAATGGTATTCTGCAACATTACCAAACCATTGGGGTCGTCCATATTGGTTAATGCAAATGCCGTTTTGGGTAAATGGTCAAAAAACATTTTCTTTGCATCTCTATATTGGGCAAAAGTCTTATGATAATCCAAATGATCGTGAGTTAGATTACTGAAAATTCCTCCCGAAAATTGCAATCCAGTTACCCTGTCTTGCACTATTGAATGCGAACTGACTTCCATAAAGCAATATTCACAACCGGCTTCCACCATTTTGTGTAGCAATTCATTGATTTTTACGCTATCGGGTGTAGTGTGCGTACTGGCAATTATTTCATCATTGATTCTATTTTCTATTGTACTCAACAATCCCACACGTTTACCCATTGATATAAATAGTCTATATAGCAAGGTAACTGTGGTGGTTTTTCCGTTTGTTCCGGTAATCCCTACCAAATGCAATTTTTCTGATGGTCTGTCATAAAAATTAGCCGCTATTATCGCCAAGGCTCTTGAGGTAGATTTCACTTTTATATAACAAACACTTGCTTGCAAGCTGCTCGGCATATCTTCCACAAAAATGCACGTTGCACCCTTTTCTATCGCTTGACCTATAAATTGATGTCCATCTACTTTGGTACCTTTTTGTGCAACAAACACACTGCCTGTCACTATTTCTCGGGTGTCAAAGCAAATTTTTGAAATAGAAATATTGTCATTTCCTATTTTTTCTTCTATCTCTAATCCTTTCAATAACTCTTTCAGACTTTTCATCTCTAATCTAATCATTTGTTAAATAAACATTTGCTGTTTTTCCACTGATACTGATAGTAGAAACTTTTCCTCTTCCTTTCAAGCAGACTTGATAACCTTTTTTCTTTAAAAGATATGCAGCATCTTTGGCTGTCATACCTCTCATGGAAGGAATTTGTTGTCCTTGTGCCACCGGAACAAACAATACCGACCCGGTTTTATCTTCTGAGCGTTCCACCATTACATAATCGTTTTTCCCTTTGTAATCGGCTTTAATACCTAACTGATCGTATATCAATGCCAAATCTTGGAAATAGCCGACTCTGCATGTTGGCACATTGTAAATGTTTCGTTTGTTATTAATGTCAAATTCATTCAAATTGGTTACCAATTTTTCTGCTATTACCTTACATGCCGGTGCTGACACATAACCGGCATCCAAAGTAGTCCCTTTTATCAATACCATACAAGTATATTTTGGATTGTCGGCAGGGAAATAGCCAATAAAAGAAGAATTTTTAACATTGCTATACTGCCTTGTTTTTTCATCATAAATAAAGGCAGTACCTGTTTTACCGGCTATCAACGGACGTGCTTGTATGGTGGAATCTTTCAATTGATTGAAATAATTATCATCTCTTATTCTTCGTGCCGTTCCGTACATAACCACTCTTTCCAAACAACCTCTTACCTTTTCAATGGTTTTTTGTGAACAAATTTTCTCTTTCACCACTACCGGATTTGTCATTTCTATTTTTCCTTCCGGACTTTGTATGGCTTTTATCAAACGAGGACGTACATACACACCATGATTAGCAATCGCATTGTAATATGCCAACATATAAATAGGTGGCACTGCCACACTATAGCCGTGTGTAACATTTTTAAAATCAGCACGTGTTAAAGTCTTACTTCTTAAAATAGGCGTCTTGGCATTGGCAACTTCAATATCCAAATCTTCCTGCAGACCCATTTTTTCCAAGCCCTTATAAAAATCATCCATTTTGTCGTTATAGGCTATGCGAGCAGCATTGTACAACCCGTCATTGTCGGATATTTCAAAGGCACGTCCTAATGAAAAAACACCTTTTTCACAATCTACCAAATCACCTGTATCAATTTTGCCGGTTTCCAAGGCTGCCATCAATGTCATCAATTTAAAGGTAGAACCGGGCTCAAAACGTTCTACTATACAATGATCGCCCCGTTCTTCGTAACGACCTGTTTTTGTATCATAATCCAAATTGACAATGGCTTTGATATCTCCTGTAGCCACTTCCATCACCATGGCACAACCGCTTTCCGCCCCTGCAACTGCCAAATAATCGTCCAAGGCCGACCGTGTAATTCTCTGTATATCTGTATTGATAGTTGTTATTACATTATTACCTGCCTTCGGATGAATTTCTCTATTTTCCTTCAATCGCACAGTATTGTCATTCACTTTTAGAATCCGTTTGGGAATATTTTCTCCGGATAAAACATCATTGCAATAACCTTCTATTCCGTTGTTGAACACCATGCTGTCTATGCCGATAGCATTCACTTGTGTACTCACCCTGCCTAATATGGATGCCGGAAAGCCTCCTGATAATTGGCGACGAACAAAACGAATATCTTTTTGACAACCACCTCTAAATCTTTTATCTCCTTGCCAGCCGACAAACAAAGAATCTATGGCATTCACCACGTTTTGACGTACCCACTTGTCGGATTTACTGATATTGGATACCAGAATTTTTACTCTTATCTTATTCAAATCCTGCAATGCCAAACGACCTTCTTCTGAAACTTTCTTATCTTTGCTTTGTTCTTTTGCCCTTGCTTCCAATAGCTGACGTCTAAATTCCACATAGCCGACTTTTATGTTTTTATTCAAATAATCAATCGACAAGGTAGGATTAATCTGATGAAACATGTCTATCAAAGAATCTACCTTAGCCATAAACAATGCGGAATCTTTAGCAGTGATATTAGAAGGTACCCAATATAAATCATATATGTATATATCTGTCAGCAAAATGGTGCCATCATCGGAACAAATATTTCCTCTTTTCCCCATTTCTGAGGTACGGTCAAAAGCAAAAGTTCTGTTTTTTACTACTATCACACTGTCTTGAGGAAATCTACCTGCATAATATTTACCTAAATTGATACGTAGAACAAACATTTTTATAATAGCTGTAATCCCACAGACCACAAGCACTACAAACAACAAATGTGCTACCATTTGTATCTTTAAATCATACTGTTGTTGTTGTTGTTTGCTCATATTTTATTTTTGTTCTATTGTTATTTCATCTTTTTCCAAAGGAATAATATAGGGCAAATAACTGCCTGTATTGAACAACTGCAATGTTGCCTCGTTTTCCAATGTTTGCTCTGCATCCATGACAATATTGAAATTAAGCTCTTTGAGATCCATGGCTCTATCTCTTTGGAAGATGATTTCTCTATTGAGTTGGTCTATCTGCTTCAACTTATTGGTATAACTTATATTGAGATATACTATTAAAAACAATACTGCCACAATGGCTAAGACAAATTTCCAATTTTCTTTCCAATTTACATTGGTCAACACGCCACTAAATAAATAATTGGCTATCCTTTTTAATAGATTCATGATATAGCCCTCCTTTCTGCTATTCGTAATTTGGCACTGCGACTGCGAGGATTTGCTTGTAATTCTTGATCAGTTGGTGTCAGTTTGTCTATCTGCTTAAATGGCGAAAGTAGATTTCCGTAGAAATCTTTTTCTATTTTGTCTTCAAAATTGCCACTTCTCATAAATATTTTCGTCATTCTGTCTTCTAAAGAATGATACGACAATACCACTAAACGTCCTCCCTCTTTTATTAAAGATGTACTCTGCGATAGCAATTGTTGCAAAGCCTCCATTTCATCGTTCACCTTGATTCGCAAAGCTTGATATACTTGTGCCAAATACTTGTTTTCCCGATTAACGGGAATACACGATTGTATGCTGTTTTGAAAATCCAAAGAAGACAAGAACGGTTTTTCCATCCGTCTGGAGACAATTAAAGCTGCCAATTTTTTCGCATTTTTAATCTCTCCGTACTCAAAAAACAAATTCTTCAACTGCTCTTCTGAATAGGTATTGAGAATCATAGCCGCAGTAAGACCTTTTTTCCTATCCATTCTCATATCCAACTCGCAATCCATTCTAGTAGAAAATCCACGGTCCTTGCTGTCAAATTGATGAGAAGAAACACCCAAATCGGCCAAAATGCCATCCACTTGGGTGACACCATAAACTTTCAAATAGTTTTTGATATGCTTGAAATTATGATTTATTAATGTAAAACGCTCGTCGGCAATAGCATTTGCCTTACTATCTTCATCCTGGTCAAAAGCATACAGACGACCATTGCTTCCTAAACGCCTCATAATTTCACGAGAGTGACCTCCACCGCCGAATGTAACATCTACGTAAATCCCGTCTTGTTTTACATTTAGCCCGTCAATCGATTCTGACAACATCACTGCATTATGGTAGGTCGAACTCACTTCCATCTTTATAGATCTCCTCTGCTATCAATGATATATCTTCTGCACTTAAACTACCCGTTGTCTCCATTTGCTTGTTGTACCATTCCGGATTCCACAATTCCATAAATGGATTCAACTTAATGATTTGCATTTCTTTGTCTATTCCCGCATACTCCCGCAAATCTTGAGGCACCAGCAAACGATTTTTCTTGTCAACTTCTATTTCTACAGCACTGCCTAGAAAATAGCGTACCAAGGCACGCTTTTTAGGGTCAAATACATTAATTTTGTTCAATTTGGACTCCACAATTCTCCATACATTGCTTGGATAGAGCGTTACGCATCTATCGGTGCTTCTATTGACAACATACTTGCCCTCTGCCATGGCATTCACCTCACGAAAGATATCTGTAGGCAACAAAAACCTACCCCTATCGTCTATTTTTACTATTCCTTTCAATGCCATATTTATCGTTTTACTGTGTTATTTTTCTACTTTTTCCCATTTTTTCTCAGTTTTTCCCATTTTTTCCCCAACTTGTTTCTAAAAAAACGCAAGACTAAAAACTATTTTTTAGCATCTTACGTACACAACTTCTTGACGAATAAATGATTGAAACAAAGAACGTTAGTTGTGCTCAATTACTTCCTTTTTACTCAAATTCCTGCTTTTTTTCTTCTCTTTTTGAGTCAAAAAAATGTACCTTTACACTTAAAGGCAAAGGTACAACATATTTTTTCTCTCTTGTCAGTTTTTTCAACAAAGTTATTAACAAAAAAAGTCAATTTTTCGGCTTGTTAATATTGTTAATAAACTTCTTAATTGAATTATTATCAATATTTTATATTTATATTTTTTCTACACAACCTTGTTGATAACTTCTTGTTTAAGATAGTGTTTGATATTATCCAACACAATATCAATTCTATCGTTGAAAGCTTCTCTAGTAGCGTAGCCGACATGTGGTGTCAATACACAGTTTTTAGCTGTCAGCAAGGGATGGTTTTGAACTAATGGCGGTTCTTTTTCAAACACATCAATGCCGGCACCTGCCAACCTTCCTTCGTTCAAGGCTTGTGCCAAGGCATCTATATCTACCACATTGCCACGGGCTGTGTTGATGAGTATGGCTGTCGGACGGCATTTTTGCAATCTTTCTTTGCTGATAAAATGCTTTGTTTCCGCATTCAAAGGAATATGCAAAGAGATAATATCGGCAGTTGCCAAGAGTTCGTCTATACTTACATAAACAACACCTCTGTCTATCAAATCCTGCTTGGGATGACGACTCCACGCAATCACCTTGCAACCAAAAGCCTGTGCCAAAAGGGCTGTCTGTGTGCCGATGGCTCCTGTGCCGACTATGCCGACAACTTTGCCCGACAATTGCTTGCCTAAATAATTGCTACGCGTACCTTCTTTTCTCGTAGAAGCATCCATTTCGGTGATTTTGCGATAGACATCTATCATCAATCCTATTGCCAATTCCGCCACTGCCTGCGTGGCATAGCCGGAAGCATTGCAAACAGTGATACCTTGCTCCTGACAGCATGCCAAATCTACATGATCTACACCGGTGAAAGCAATAGACAGCATTTTAAGCCGGCTACACTGTGAAATAACATTTCGAGAAAGCTTGATATTGGAAACTATGGCTATGTCGGCATCTTTCATACGTTCTATCAAAGTAGCCTCATCTTCCTTTCTATCCTGATACCATACCAACTCGTGCCCTAGTTCAGCAAACATTTTTGTAGTTTGCTGCAACATTTGACTACTGATTCCTATCGGCTCAACAGCGACTATCTTCATTGTTTAGTTTTTTTACAAACTCATATCATCCAAATTGATGAAATGGTCAAAATCGAACAATTTGTTGATAGATTTTTTTGCGACTATGCTTTCTATGGCGGTAGCAAACAATTTATCTACCGACAAGACGGTTATTTTGTCACATTTTTGTCTCAATGGAATGGTATCGGTGGTGATTACTTCTTCGATAGCCGAACGTTCTATATTTTCGTAGGCTTTGCCGGAGAAAACAGGGTGTACACACATAGCACGCACCGACTTGGCACCCAATTCTTTGATGGCATCGGCTGCCTTGCAAATAGTGCCGGCGGTATCGATAATGTCATCTACCAAAACCACTTCTTTGTCTTTTACGTCTCCGATAATTTGCAAAGAACCTATCACATTAGGTCGAGGACGTTGCTTATAGCCGATAGCCAAACTGGCATCCAGATATTTTGCATAGGTTACCGCACGTTTGGTGCCACCGGTATCCGGAGATGCCAGACAAAGATTTTGGAAATTACGTTTTTTCAAATACGGCAAGAAAATTCTTGACGCAAACAAGTGATCGACAGGAATATCAAAAAATCCTTGAATTTGGTCTGCATGCAAATCCATGGTGATAACTTCGTCAATGCCGGATGCTTGAATCAAATTGGCCACCAATTTGGCACCTATCGGCACTCTCGGTTTGTCTTTTCTGTCTTGTCGGGCGCAACCAAAATACGGCATCACCGCTATCACCCTATGTGCAGACGCACGTTTGGCGGCATCTGCCATATACAACAATTCCATCAAATTGTCTGCCGGTGGAAAAGTAGATTGAATAATAAAGACATCACAACCTCTCAATGTTTCTGTAAACGACGGCTGAAATTCACCATCGCTGAACTGCATCACTTCTACGTCTACTAAATTTTGACCATATACATCGGCTATTTTTGAAGCCAATACTTTTGAGCATCTTCCTGCTGCTATTTTTACTGTTGCCATTACCAGTTATGTTTTTTTATTTTTGTATATTTTAGTAAATGCAAAAGTATAAAAAAGTTATTTGTAATTGACTATTATTTTTTATGTTTTTTGCACAAGTTATTCACAACTGCAAAACATATTTTGATAACCTACTTATTTAAATGACAATTCTTCCTAACATATAACAAAAAATATCAGGATAACTTTAAAGATATTTTTCCAAAAAATTTTCAAAAAAATACAAGCACTTGAAAGAAAAAACATTTTTTTTGCAACTTTTTTATAAAATAAACGTAATAATATTGCGTTGTACTATAGTTTTAATGAAAATTTGATGAATGAGTAGATTTTTATATTTTGTTATTCTTCTTATTATCAGTCTAACGCACACATGTTGTGCTCAACCCAAAGGGGAAACAAAAGTTGTAGCAGGCAACTATGTTGATTTCACCTATGCGGCTGAACATACCATCAATGCAGTTGTACACATTAGTGCTGAAATGGAACAAAAACACAGCACTTGGGATTTGTTTTTCCAAGACCATTTTTTCAATCCATTCGGTTCACAATCGCATGTTTACCAAGCTTATGGTTCCGGAGTAATTATCACCGAAAATGGTTATATTGTCACCAACAACCACGTGGTGGAAGGAGCTCAAAAAATAACTATCACTCTTAACGATAAACGAACTTTTGAAGCAGAACTAATTGGCACCGATGCCATCAACGATTTGGCATTATTAAAGATAGATGCCCAAGGTTTGCAGACAGTTTCCTACGGCAATTCTGACGATTTGCGAATTGGTGAATGGGTATTGGCGGTAGGCAACCCTTTTAACCTTACCTCCACCGTTACAGCAGGCATTGTCAGTGCCAAAGCCCGCAACCTCAACATGCTTAACGAAGTCAACCAAGTGTCCACATATATTCAAACCGATGCAGCTGTCAATAGCGGAAATAGTGGCGGAGCTTTGGTGAATGCAAAAGGGGAATTGGTCGGCATCAATGCCGCCATTGCCTCCAATACAGGTTCCTATACCGGCTATTCGTTTGCCATTCCTGTCAACATTGTCAAAAAAGTGGTCAACGACTTGAAAAACTACGGCAAAGTACAAAGGGTATATTTTGGTGCCAGTTTCTTAGAATTGACGGCAGAAAACACCGACCAATCCAATACCGTCTTAAAAGGCATTCAAGTAGTTAACATAGAGAAAAACCTGTCCGCCGAAGAAGCAGGCTTTCAAGAAAACGATATTCTTTTATCTATTGACGATAAAGAGGTGAATGCCTATGCTGAATTGAAAGAAATATTAGAGCAACATATTCCCGGCGATGTTATCAAATGCCATATTTCCCGCAATGGCAAATCTATGAATTTGAAAATGACATTGAAAAATCGCAAAGGTACCACCGACATGATTAAAAATCAAACGGGTACTGCCCTGTCTGTATTAGGCATTGAAACAAAAGCCGTTTCCAACAATATTCGGGCAAGTTATGGCATTAATGCCGGCTTAGAGGTTACAAAACTTCACAAAGGAATATTGCAACAAGCAGGCATCAAAGAAGGATTTATTATCACCGCTATGGACGGCAATCCTATTAGTTCTGAAAAAGACATTGATGCCATTGTTAACAATAAAGAAGGAAATATCATCGTGGAAGGATTTTATCCCGGCCAACGAATCACCTATATTCAACGTTTTAATATCACCATTTAAACTACAAAGATATCTATGAGACAATTAAAAATTTCACACTCCATCACCAACAGAGGAGATTCTTCGTTAGAGAAATACCTTCGTGATATCTCGAAGGTGCCGATGATTTCTCCTGACGAAGAAGTTGAATTGGCACGGCAAATAAAAGCCGGCAGTGATGAAGCTCGCAATAAACTTGTTTCAGCCAATTTGCGATTTGTGGTTTCTGTGGCAAAACAATTTTTAAATCAAGGACTAGAATTAGAAGATCTTATCAACGAAGGAAATATAGGTTTAGTAAAAGCGGCAGAACGTTTTGATGAAACACGAGGTTTTAAGTTTATTTCTTATGCAGTATGGTGGATTCGTCAATCCATTTCTCATGCCATTGCTGACCAATCGCGTATAGTCCGTCTGCCTGTCAATCAATTGGGAGCTGTCAACCGTATCAAAAAAGAGATTGCTCACTTGGAGCAAATCTATAACCGCCAGCCAACGCTAGAAGAATTGGCAGAAGTGGTGGATATGCCGGTTGACAAAATTGCCGAAATTTTAAAAATTTCCATTCGCCATTTGTCCATGGATGCTCCTGTCAACAACGAAGAAGACACTTTATTTATAGATACCTATGTCAGCGAAGACGGACCAAGAACCGATTCTTTGCTGCTATCAGAATCTTTGAATAAAGAAGTGGTTCGCTCTTTGGAAATCTTGGACGAAAAAGAAAAACAACTGCTTTGCATGTTCTACGGCATTGGCATGCCTCATGACTATACTTTGGACGAAATTGGAGAACATTTTGGTATCAGCCGAGATAATGCCCGCCTAATCAAAGATAAAGCCATCAAAAAATTGAAAAAAAACGGTTCAAAACGACTTAAAAATTACTTATAAAACAAATATAAAAATAACATATACCCATGCGACAATTAAAAATTTCAACTTCTATCACCAACCGTGATAATAGTTCATTTGAAAAATATCTACAAGATATCTCTAGTATCCCGCTCATTTCGCCGGAAGAAGAAGTGGAATTGGCACGACAAATCAAAAATGGCAGCAAGGAAGCTTTAGATAAATTAGTTACTTCCAACCTACGCTTTGTAGTTTCTGTAGCTAAACAATATCAAAACCAAGGTTTAGGCTTGCAAGATTTGATAGATGAAGGCAATTTAGGTTTGATAAAAGCGGCAGAACGCTTTGATGAAACACGTGGATTTAAATTCATCTCTTATGCAGTATGGTGGATTCGTCAATCCATTTCTCATGCTATTGCCGATCAGTCACGCATCGTTCGTCTGCCGGTCAACCAATTGGGAGCTGTCAATCGTATCAAAAAAGAGATTGCCCGCTTGGAGCAAATCTACAACCGCCAACCGACTGTAGAAGAAATTGCAGAAGTAGTGGATATGCCTATAGACAAGATTGCAGAAATTCTCAAAATTTCCAATCGTCATATTTCTATGGATGCTCCTATCAACAATGAGGACGATACACTATTTATTGACACCATTCCCAACGAAGACACCCCTAACACGGATTCTTTGCTCATCAATGAATCTCGCAGCCACGAGGTGGCACGTGCTTTGGAAATATTAGACGATAGAGAAAGAGAACTTATCTGTATGTTCTTTGGCTTTGGCAAATCACACGAATACACCTTGGACGAGATAGGGGAAAAATTCGGTATCAGCCGAGAAAATGCCCGCCAAATCAAAGATAAGGCTATTAAAAAATTAAAGAAAAATTCTAAAAAATTAAGACCTTACGTATAAAAAATAAAAAAGTGACTTGCGAGTCACTTTTTTTATGCCTGTTATCTACTTCTTAGCCCGATAATACAAGGTGCTGCACCGATTTTCGTTGAAGATTTTTCTCGCTGTCTGTTGAATATCTTCCGCAGTCACTCGCATATAAGCCTCTTCCATACTATTAACGATTTCCGCTGCAGACATCACCTCGTTGATAGATAAATTCATAGCTTTGCTTTGTACATCCAACATATCGTAATCAAACTCGGTTTTGGCTTTGTTTTTCACTTTTTGCAACTCATAATCACTGATGCCGTCTTCACACAATAATTGCAACTGCTCTTGCACCAGTTTGTCGGCATCTTCTATAGCAATATTCGGATAAGTATAGCCGATAATGAATAATAAACCATCATCAAAACTACCCAGTAAATAGGCATTGATGGAGGAAAATATAGGATTTTCATATTTTAATTTCTTTATCAAACGAGAAGATTTGCCATTGGACAAAATGTCAACAAGCATACAAGCAGGCACATATTCACTATCGGTACGCTTGCCCATTTTGTATGCTTTTTGCAACCTATCGCTAGGAACATCTCTTGTTATATCTAAGTATCGCGGCTCTGTTTGCAAGGGCTCTTGTGCTAAATTTCTTATATAAGGTTTTCCTTGTAGAATAGGAGAAAACCATTTGTGTATCATATCTTTACATGCTTCTATCTGGATATTTCCGCTCACTGTCAGCACAGCATTGTTGGGACGATAGAAAGTATAGAAAAATGCTTTTACCTCTTCCATGGTAGCCTCTTCAACATGTTGAGGAGTTTTGCCGATAGGCATCCACAAATAAGGATGTTTTTGGTAACACAAAGGCATGTGCAACAGCATGGCATCTCCATAGGGTTGATTGAGATAAGATTGTTTGTACTCTTCTATCACCACATGCCGCTGTATTTCCAAACTTTCAGGAGAAAATACCAACTCATTCATTCTATCCGATTCCAACCAAAAAGCCACTTCTAAGTTTTGTTTAGGCAAAGTGATATAATAATCGGTAACATCTATCGATGTAAAACCATTTTCACTCCCGCTTGCCAGTTCTACTTCTTTATGAAAATTAGCAATATTTTTTGAGCCGCCAAACATTAAATGTTCAAACAAATGGGCAAAACCTGTCCGCTCCGGATTCTCATCTTTTGAACCAACATTGTAACAAACATTGGTGGCTACCATAGGGGTAGTTGTATCTTGTTGCAAAATTACTGTCAACCCATTGTCTAAATGATATTTTTCAAATGCTACCATTTTGTCTATTTTTATCAAAATTATATCTTAATTGTTGCTCTTTTTGGAACATAAAATTTCTTATCTTATTGAGGGTTGCTATCGATGAATGTTGAAATGAAAGATTTGCCAACAACGATTTCTCACCTACATCGGGAAAATAGGTTTCAATGGTTGTTTTCAGATTCTCTTCATCGGTAGTTGCCATTTTTGCCTGTTCTGCACGCAAAAATTGGAATATTCGTAAAGCATCTATTTTTTGATGAAAAGCTTTGCGAAATTGACTTTTAGATGTACTGTTGTTTCGCAATGGCTGTAAGAAATTTTCATCGCAAAAATGATGTTTCATAAATGTAATCATTTCAGTATCTATATCTTGCTGATATAAATCGTCTATAAGCATATATGTTTCCTTGACTTTTTCAAACACTTGTGGCGAAAAAACAGGATACTTGTCTAATTGTCCGTTGACACCATTTTCTATAGCCTTTCCTGTGCCATACGGAACTCTATCGGACAAACGGTTGGCAGGAAAAACTTTTTTATCTAAATAAAGATTAATATTAGTACTTTTCGCCAACCTTTGCAAAAAATAGAAGTCTTCACCGGACTGACGACTGTCAAAGCCTCCTACTGATTTGCATGCACTTATTCTACAAGCAATAGCAGAGCCAAGTGCGGTAAAACTATACGGACTGCAAATTTTTATTAAATGGATTAAATAATTCCGTAAATAAATTTCGTATCGCAACATGGAACGATTTTGTGCTTCATTTTGAACCAAAGGATGATAATAAGGCACACTCAGCACTTTTATTTCTTGATGGTCAAACAGATTTTCCACTGCCGAGAGATACCCTTCTTCTACGATAGTATCCGCATCCATGCTGAGGAAAATATCATCATTGTCGGCATTTTTCAAAATACTATCCATCAACGTTTTGCGAGCAATCCCCACTCCGCTTTTTTTCTCTTTCCAACCCTTCCCCTTTGAAGCATAATCCAATAGAATAACCCTATCATCGTGCAGGTTTTCAATATAACAAATTGTATCCATATTGGCGGAAACAATTTCTTGTTTATCTGCTTCGTTCCACCATATATCGGGTTGATTTACACAAATATACACTTTTAATGAAGATGAAACATGCTCACTCAACAAGGAATTGAGTGTTTGGGGCAAAAAATTCATTTCGTCCATGGCCGGAATTGCTATCAATAATTGTCGCATCTTCTAAAAATAATTAGCAAAAGTACATCATTTTTTCATACCAACGTCTTTTTTGCGGAAAAAATTATATCTTTGCAGTTTGGGTAAATTTTATAATTTAACATAGACAAATGATGACTTTCAAACAATTATTGATAGGATTTGTGGCTATAATTACGCTATATTCATGTCAATCAGAAATAAGTAACACTACTTTGTTTGCAGGTGATACATGGAACCATTTTATCGCCAAAGAAGACACCATAGAAATCACCAATACAAAAACTGCCTACGACTTGGATATCAGTTTGGAAGTATGGGACAATATTGACAAAGATTTGTATTTGATACCTGTGCAGGTATTGGTTATTTATCCCAACGGACAAGAAAGTGGATTTATCAAACAAGTTTCCATCCGTGATTTAGAAGGCAATCATTTAGGCACACCCCATGGAGATGTATGGAGCGTTCGTATGAATGTATTTACCGACAGAACTTTTCCTGAAAAAGGGAAATATTTAATCAACTTGCAACAACAGACACAAAAATATGATTTACAAGGAATTGAAAGTGCAAGCACTTATCTTTATCCTCATAAAAAAACTAATCACAAAAAAGATTGAAACAAACCATTGTTTTCGGCGTGCATAAACATTTACTGACAAAATTGTTGACAATAATTTTGTTAGTCATTGTTGTACCTACAAAAGCCCAATTCTATAGCGGAGCCAATCGATGGAATATAGGCATCAATATCGGCATCGACCGACAATTTGGTGATGTTTCTCCACAAAACAATCCTATTTTTGCTAATCCGTTAACAGTTGACTTTTACAAAGACAGACGTTTGGCCGTTTCGATGAATTTTGGCAAAGAAATTGCTAGTTTTTGGTTCGTTCGTCTCAATGCGATGTATTGCAATTTGCAGGCAAGAAATAATTCATTAGGTTATCGTAGCGATGTATATCACATTCACGAATTCTCGCTTTTGAACACTATTGATTTATTTGGATGTTTTCCGCGTGTAAGAGACATTGAATATTGGGATTTTAATCTTATCATTGGGGCGGGAGTGCTTTCCTATCGTTCTAAACTCACCGACATGGAAACCGACCGTGAACTTTATTGTGTTCCAAGCAATTTTCACAAGGAAAATATGAGTTTTAAACGTATTTTCTCACTTCCTTTTGGCATTGGCTTCGGCTATCAATTTGCTAAAAATTGGAAATTCAATTTTGCCACCATCTATCGTTGTGTTTTTGACGATGAATTTGACGGTCAGGTGAGTGACCGCAAAAAAATGGAAGGATTTGCCTTTCTCCAAGTAGGTGTCAACTATTATTTTGATATGCGTTTTTCCGCTCGATCAACCGAAGATAATTTGCCTTTGGAGAAAAAATCTCCTAACTACAAATACATAAAACAACAATTAAAAAATGGCAAAAATCCAGTGAATACCACATCAAGTACAACTAGATACAAGAAATATTATAAAAGAAACAGACGTAGATAAAATAAAAATAAAATGAAGATTTCATACAATTGGTTAAAGAAATATGCAGATATAAATTTACCTGCAGACGAAGTAGCACAAATGCTTACAAGTTGTGGACTAGAAGTAGAAATGACCGAACCATTCCAATCAATCAAAGGTGGTTTAGAAGGAATTGTCATTGGCAAAGTGCTCACTTGTGAAAAACACCAAGATTCAGACCATTTACACATCACTACTGTAGATATAGGACAAACCACTCCGTTGAATATTGTTTGCGGAGCTCCTAATGTAAATGTCAATCAATATGTTGTGGTGGCTACCATCGGCACTACCCTTTATCCTTTGGAAGGAGAACCTTTTAAAATAAAAAAATCTAAAATTCGTGGCGTAGAATCCGAAGGAATGCTTTGTGCAGAAGATGAGATTGGTTTAGGACATTCGCATGACGGCATCATTGTTTTAAACGACCAACCTCGTCCCGGCACATTGGCAAAAGACTATTTCAATATAGAAAACGACACCATTTTTGAAATCGGACTTACTCCCAACCGCTCAGACGCCACTTCACACATAGGTGTTGCAAGAGATTTGATAGCCCTTTACAATATCAAATATCATGACAATAAAAAATTGCTTTATCCGGATACATCCAAATTTCACGGAACTTTTAAACCAAACATTTCTGTAAAAGTGGAAGACGACACTTTGTGTCCACGTTATTCAAGTATCTGTGTAAAAAATATCAAAGTGGCAGAATCGCCGGAATGGCTGAAAAACAAATTAAAATCTATTGACATTCGCCCTGTCAACAATGTAGTGGATGTTAGCCAATTTGTACTTTTTGAAATGGGACAACCTCTTCATACATTTGATGCCGATAAAATTAAAGGCAATCAAGTGATTGTCAAAACTGTGGAAAATGGTCACCCGTTTGTTACCTTAGACGGAGTAGAACGCAAATTGAGTGACAAAGATTTAATGATATGCAACATAGAAGAGCCTATGTGCATGGCCGGTGTTTTTGGAGGGAAAAATTCCGGCATCAACGAGCAAAGTACTAATGTATTTATAGAAAGTGCCTATTTCAATCCTGTCAGCATTCGCAAAACATCTAAACGCCATGGTTTAAAAACCGATGCTTCTTTTAGATATGAAAGAGGTTGCGACCCTCAAATTACCATGGAAGCAGCCAAACGAGCCGCTCTAATGATACAAGAATTGGCAGGTGGAGAAATTTCAGAAATACAAGATGTTTATCCTCATCCTGTTCAACCATGCCAAATTGAATTAAAATATAGCCGCTTGTGCCAACTTGTCGGCAAACAAATTGACAAAAATACCATTATCAACATTCTGAAAGCCATTGAAATTGAAGCAATTCAACAAGATGACGAAAAAGCAACTTTTGTCATTCCTACCAACAAAGTAGATGTAACCCGAGAAGCTGACTTGATTGAAGAATTTTTAAGAATTTATGGTTACAACAATGTGGAAATACCAAACCAAATCAACTATACATTAGCATTCCACGAAAAAAATTCTTTGGTAAACGATATTGAAAAAATTTCAGATTATTTGACTAACAATGGTTTCAGCGAAGCCATCAACAATTCACTCACAAAAGCCGAATACGCTGAAAAATTTTCATTTATCAACCAAGAAGAAACCATTTCTTTGGTCAACCCATTGAGTCGTGATTTGCAAAACATGCGACAAACTCTGCTGATAGGTGGTTTGGAAGATATTATCCACAATATCAACCACGGCAATGAAAACATTAAATTATATGAATTCGGATTCACTTATCACAAAAATTTGAATGCAAACGCAGATGACGAAGTTACCAAACGATTCTTGGAAAAACACCATTTAGGTTTATGGGTAAGTGGCAAACGCCAACATGAATCATGGCAAGAAAAACAAACCGAAGTAGATTTTTTCTATCTGAAAAACATGATAACCAATGCTTTAGAAAAAATTCACATCAAACTTAGCAAATTAAAACTCAACGATGATGTGGAATCGCAGTACCTTAACAATGCCATCACATACTCTATTGACAATGAATTATTTGCCATGATTGGAGAGGTGAAAGAAGACATTTTAGCCAATTTCGATATCAAGCAAAAAGTTTTCTATGCTGAAGTGAATTGCGAGCTTATTAAGAAACTTCAACATGGAGAAAAAACTATCTTCAAAGATTTAAATCGTTTCCCTGAAGTAGAACGAGATTTAGCATTGCTAATAGATAAAAACATCACCTACAAACAAATTGAAGATTTGAGCTACAAAACCGAAAAACGCTATTTGAAATCCATCAATTTGTTTGACGTTTACCAAGGCAAAAATTTAGAACCGGGCAAAAAATCGTATGCTATCAGATATATTTTGTGCGATCCTGATAAAACATTGACTAACAATGAAATTACAAAAATTATGGATAAGTTAGTCCTTGCCTATGAACGTGAATTAAACGCAAAACTAAGATCTTAAACATTTGAAAAAAGAAAAAATATATTATACTTGTTCTATAATCATCACATTGCTGATTGTCAATGTGATAATATGTATCTTGTATCTCTTTTTTCATCAATTTTTCAATACTCCTATTGCGATTATATGCTCAATTGCAATAGGATGTTTATTGGAAATGATTCTTCTGTATGTTTTGCAACACTTTCAACAAAAAACTCTGTTTACAAGAAATAATCCAACCGACACAAAATCGGAAAAAAAGGAAGATACCATTCAATTAGCCGCTAAAGAAAACGAAATCAACCAATTGAAAAAAATGGAATTATTTCGAAAGGAGTTTCTTGGCAATGTGGCACATGAACTGAAAACACCGCTAACCGCATTACAAGGCTACATACTCACACTGCTTGATGGCGGCATACAAGATGATAATATCAACATGACATATTTAGAACGCAGTGCCTCCAATGTGGATAGAATGATTAGCATTGTCAGTGACTTGGACGAAATTTCCAAACTGGAATATAAACGAGACCAACTAAAAACAGAAAATTTCAATTTACTCACTTTAGTGGAAGAAGTAATAGAAATTTTGGATATCAAAGCCACAAAAATGGGAGTAAAAATAGCTATAAACGCTGATGAATCAAAACAATATATTGTCAATGCTGACAGAGAAAACATTCAAAAGGTGCTTGTAAACCTCATTGATAATGCCATTAAATACAACGATAAAACCAACGGAAAGGTAAAAATATCGTTTATTGACTATGATAAAAATACATACATGATTGAAGTTCAAGACAATGGAATAGGCATTGATGAACAATACTTACCTAGAATTTTTGAAAGATTTTTCAGAGTTGACAAAGACAGATCCAGAAAAACAGGCGGTTCAGGACTGGGTTTGGCTATTGTAAAACACGTTATTGATGCACATAAACAAATTTTGCAAGTAGATAGCAAACTTGGAGAAGGCTCCACATTTAGATTCACACTTCAAAAAGGAAAACTTTAACGGGCTACACAACTTTTATGATAGAAATGAGAATATAAGCAATACAAAGTACTGCTTTCATCATTGTACTACCCAAAAAGCCCAACAAAGCACCTGTTGCCGCACGCAAGGATTCATTCAAATTGGTACCATTCAACAATTCCCCTACTAAAGCCCCCACAAATGGCATAACAATAATTCCTAATGGAGGAAACATAAACAATCCGGCTATCGTACCGAGAAAACAACACCAAGCACCCAACTTGCTTCCTCCAAATTTTTTAGTTCCCGCACTAGGAATAACATAATCCAACACCGTTACCACAATGGCTAAAATAATCATTCCTATCAAAAAAGGAACTGAAAAACAACCTTTTGCAACCTGCAATAAAATAATTCCCACGCATGCAATAGGTGGTCCGGGAAGAATGGGCAGCAAACAACCTACCAATCCCACTACCTCACAAACAAATGCCAATAGGATAAGAATGACTTCCGTTGACATAACTATAAATCAATAATTTCCGTATATTTGATAATTCTCACATTGTTGAAATAGAATTGCAAAATTTCTTCACAACTATATCCTCGTCTCACCATTTCTATGGCACCCTCTTGGCTCAATCCTACTCCGTGACCATAGCCTTTTCCTTTCAAATACACATTATCTCCTTGCAAAGAAACATTGAAAAATGCAGATCGTAATTTGAAATAAGCTCTTATATCTTTAGTCGGTATAGTATCGGATTCTATAATCCACAATGCTTTTCTTATCGGTTGCTCAAAATTCACAATTGCCTCTTGATAAAGTTCTTCAGTACGATATTTTTCTCCATATTTTTCTACAAAATAATTGACCCAAAGCCGTTTGGGAATAATTTTTTCCCATTCATAATTTCTTGCTCCTACACTAAAAGTATCAATTTTTGATTGTAGATACGGAATATCCTTTTGCCAAATATTTCCTGCAGATTCCGTCATGCCTCCACTATTAGAATGATAAGCCGGTGAAATCAAGCGATTCAAACTATCTACAATTACATCGTTGAAAGTTTCGTAAGTGGCACGAAAAATATCAGCTTGTGTGCATCTGCCCTTATAAGATTGACAATGAACAGCATCGCACATATTATAACCTTGTCTGATATGCCTATTGAGATTAGCCAAACAATATGTCCGGGATGCGATGGCTTGTATTTTAAAAAATTCTACATCTTGTGAACTTCCATATACTTCTGATTGCACTACACCTGCCACATATTTTTCCAACGAAATAGTATTTATAAGTAGCAGAGAATTTCCCAACACTCCTACCGATAAATTTTCTTCATAGACTCGCTCTTGCGGCAATTTATCTGTCTTTAAGGAAAAAACATTATTATATTTGGTCCCGATGAATTCTACTTCGGTAAAAGTACCCAACAATTCTATTCCTTTTTCCACTTTTACGCGATTGCCGAAATATGTTAAGGTGATAGAAGTACCCGCCTCTAATACAACCGCATTAATCTGCTTATCACATATCAATGAATATCTACCGGAAACTGCTGAAACAACTACTGAAGTAGGTGTATATTCAGTGAGTAATCGTACTTTTATATTTAGAGAAAAGGCTTCTATTGAAGCTACTAAACATAAAATGGCTGCTAAAAATTTACGAATACTCATACTTTAATATTATGACAACTCAATTATAACGCAAAATAACAAGAAAATTGTATGATAAAAAGCAAAAATACTATGAAAAAAGATACTTTATCAATTCCGATACTTTGCTGATTTTTTTCACTTCAATATGATCGTAATGGGTTTGTACCTTGCTACTGGCAGAAATAAAAATTCTTTTATAACCCAGTTTCATAGCTTCGCTAATTCTTGTATCAATACGACTCACCGGACGCACTTCACCGGAAAGACTCAATTCTCCTGCAAAACAATCTTTTGAACTAATCGGTATATCCACTGCAGATGACAGCAATGCTGCTACAATGGATAAATCTACTGCTGTATCATCGGTTTTAATGCCTCCTGCAATATTTAGAAATACATCGTGAGAGGAAAATTTCTTCCCGCACTTTTTATCTAATACCGCCAACAACATACTCAATCGACGAAAGTCAAATCCGGTTGCTGAACGCTGCGGATTGCCATAAATAGCTGATGCGACCAAGGCTTGAACTTCTATTAGCAAGGAACGATTCCCTTCTATAGTTGTTGCCACCGCCACTCCGGATATATCTTCGTCTCGGTGCGAAATCAATATCTCTGAAGGATTGTCTACTTCTCGCAAACCATTTTGCATCATCTCAAAAATGCCAATTTCCGAAACTGAGCCAAAACGATTTTTTGTCGCACGTATCAATCTATATACAAATTTATTGTCTCCTTCAAACTGCAATACTACATCAACTATATGTTCCAATACCTTCGGTCCTGCCAAAACACCATCTTTGGTGATATGACCTATTAGAAAAATGGTGGTAGCAGTTTGTTTGGCATAACGTTGCAATTCGGAAGCGGTTTCGCGGATCTGCGAAATAGAACCGGCCGATGAATCCAAAGTATCTGTTTGTAAAGTTTGTATGGAATCAATAATTAAAATATTTGGCTTTATACTGTCAATATGCGAGAAAATTGCTTGCAGACTGGTTTCGTTAACAATATAACAATTGTCACTATCCAACTGCATTCTAGAAGCTCGCAACTTTATCTGCGTAGCACTTTCTTCTCCAGAAACATACAATACTTTGGTATTTTTTATATTTAATGCCAATTGTAGCATCAAAGTTGATTTACCGATACCGGGGTCACCACCTAAAAGAATGATAGAACCTTGAACAATACCACCACCCAACACCCTATCCAATTCACCTATGCCGGATGAAATTCTTACAGATGTATCTCCGGTTATATCTTTGAGTAATTGCGGCTGACTATCAACAACAACGTTCTCCCTCTTTTTAGAAGGAGAACGTTGAATAACTTCCTCAACAAAAGTATTCCATTGCCCACAAACATTACATCGTCCTAACCATGTTGCAGAACGTGTACCACAATTTTGACAATAATAAACACTTTTGGAACCAGCCATGATTATTTATTACGATAGAACTCGTAATATATCAAGGTTTCAATACCTTTCATAGCCAATGTTGTATCTGTCAATTGATAAATTCTAGCTGAACCCAAATAAGCATTTATGAGTTGAGGATTATTATTATCCTCGCTATTTTTTGCTTGAATAACAACAGCTACTCTACCTTTTTGAACTTGCATGGCATATTCCAAATCAGCATTCAATTTCAAGGCACCTGAAGCTTCTCTTGAATAAATCTTTAAGTTTCCATTGTCAAAATACCACATTTCTTGTTGCATGGTATCTACAACAAACGGATTTAAAGAAGTATTATAACGTTCCCATTGTCCTTGCAATTTTTCTTCTTTTGACTTAGTACAACTTGTAAACACAAGTACCATTAGAAGCAATACTGATATTGATATGTTTTTGATATTCATATTGTTAATTGTTATTGTTGATAAAAAATTTCTCTCTATTTTTGAATTTGCAAAGGTAACACTTTATATTGACTTTTTTATATTATTTCAAATATTTTTTTACAAAATATCCGGACGATTTTTTTTGGTCCTTTCTTCCGCCTTTTGTAATTTCCATTCTTCAATCAATTTTTCGTTACCGGACAATAACACTTGCGGCACCGTATGTCCTTTAAAATCATAAGGTCTGGTATAGACAGGAGGCGACAACAAACCATATTGAAACGAATCTGACAAAGCTGAAGTTTCGTCATTTAATACACCGGGAATCAATCTTACAATAGTATCACACAATACAGCCGCCGGCAATTCACCACCCGACAGCACATAATCTCCAATGGAAATTTCTCGTGTAATAAAAAGTTCTCTTACACGTTCGTCAACTCCTTTATAATGTCCACAAAGCATCATTAAATTATTGCACATAGACAATTCATTTGCAATAGATTGATTTAAAACTTCACCATCGGGAGTGAGAAATATCACTTGGTCGTAGGTGCGAAGCGTGAACAAATGCTCTATGCAAGCGGCAATCGGTTCAATTTTCATCACCATGCCGGCTTCACCTCCATACGGATAATCATCTACTCGCTTATGCTTATCGGTTGAATAATCTCTGATATTGTGCAATTGATAGGAAAACAAACCCTTTTCTTGAGCACGATGCAAAATGGATTGATCAAAACAACCCGTAAACATCTCCGGAAATAATGTCAAAATATCTATATGCATCACTCTTCGTATTTATAGCCGACACCTTTTATCGTTTTAATGTTGTCAAGTCCTAATTTTTCTCTTATTCTTCTCACATGAACATCAATCGTTCTATCTCCAACCACTACATCATCACCCCAAAGTGCTAAATAAATTTCTTCTCTTCGGAACACTTTTCCGGGACGAGATGCTAACAAATGCAATAATTCAAATTCTTTTTTCGGCAACAAAAATTTCGCATCATTGATGGTAACAATATAATTTTCCACATCAATTTTAATGTTGTTTTTATTTGTTTCTTTACTGCTTCTAGGAGCGATTTCTGTCCTTCGTAACAAGGCCTGCACTTTTGACACCAATACTTTTGGTCGAATAGGTTTGGCAATGTAATCATCCGCACCGGATTGTAAACCGGCAATTTGTGAATAATCTTCACTTCTTGCCGACAAAAATGCTATCAACACATCGTTGTATTCCGGCTTTTCCCGAATACGTTTGCAGACTTCAAACCCATCCATTCCGGGCATCATCACATCTAATAATATCAAATGAGGCTTTTCTTTAGCTATTTCTAACAGAACATCCTCGCCATTAGTAACAGCACGTACCATATAGCCTGCTTTGGAAAGATTATAACTGATAAAATCCAAAATATCTGACTCGTCGTCTACTAATAGTATTTTATATGTCGGTAAATCCATTTTATTGGTGCTAATTTGCAAAGATATAATTTTTTGATGAATTGATAATAAATCAAAATGGATTTTTTTCTGCTAAAATGCATCTTTTACATACTGCATTTCTATTACTTTTAATAAAATACTAAATTATTATACAATAAAACCATAAAATTGCGTTATTTCTAATTATTATAACAAATGGACAATCAATATTACAGCCCGCAAGGATTTTCAATACTACCTCCGGTAGTTAAAAATTTGTTAATTATCAACATATTGATGTATTTTGCAACAGTTGTTGTTGAGAAATATGGCATTCATTTATACGATTGGTTAGGATTACATTTTTGGGAATCCGACCTTTTTCATCCTTACCAATTTATCACTTACATGTTTATGCATGGCAACCTTGCACACTTGTTTTTCAACATGTTTGCTTTGTGGATGTTTGGTGCTGCCATTGAAAATTATTGGGGAGCAAAACGTTTCCTCATTTTTTATTTGGTAACGGGCATTGGAGCTGCTCTCACACACTATGGCATTATAGCTTGGCAAATGTTGCCAACGCTAAACTATCTAGATGCCTGCATTGCAAATCCTACTATAGAAACTATCAATGCCTTGGCACAACACCATAAATTTGTTATTGACCCCAACAATGCTGAATTGATCAATGGTTTTGAAATATTCAAAGAGAATGTCGACAATATCAACTATGGGAGCAATATACTTGAATCAAAAAATGCTATCAACGAATACTTATCACAATATAGAGAATACTTAGTCAGCCAACCGAATATAGTAGGTGCTTCCGGTAGCATTTTCGGCTTGCTATTGGCATTTGGTATGATGTTTCCCAATTCATTGATATATCTTTATTTTTTCATTCCTATCAAAGCAAAATGGTTTGTCATTGGTTATGGTTTGATTGAATTGATATATGGTATTAGCGGAACTTCCGATGGAGTGGCTCATTTTGCTCACCTTGGCGGCATGTTGTTCGGTTTATTATTAATATTATATTGGAGAAAGAAAGCAAAACAACACTGGGAATATTAAATGGCAGAATATCATCGTTTCGGCAACCGGCAATGGAAATATCGTTTGAAAGCGTTTTTTACCTCTAAACACGCCCTCAACCGCCTAATTTCCATCAATATAGCGGTATACATATTTTGCTTACTCATACAATTACTGAGCAATGTAACAGACTTTTTGTATGCCGACCATACCTCGTCTGCCTCCTCATGGATTTGGAATTGGCTGGCAGTAAGTTCCAACTGGCAACAAGTACTCTTCAAACCGTGGACATTAATCACCAGTTTGTTTGTTCATGCTAACTTTTCGCATATACTTTTCAATATGCTCACCCTCTATTTCGCAGGTACATTTTTCACAAGATACTTCTCTGACAAACAATTATATATAGTATATTTCATCGGTGGTATCATAGGAAATATCCTTTATATTTTGTCATATAACTATTTTCCTGTTTTTGAGGCAGTAAGGGCATCTTCTTTCGCTGTAGGGGCATCGGGAGCCATTATGGCTATATTGGTTGCCATAGCCTGCAAAGCCCCGAATGATTATGTCAATCTGTTATTTTTAGGGCAGATAAAACTCAAATGGATAGCCATCTTTTTTGTCATTATTGATATTTTGAGTATTCCTCATGGAAACTCCGGAGGACACTTTGCCCACTTGGGAGGAGCTTTATTTGGATGTTGTTATGTATTGATACCTTACTTAAAGAACATATTTACAATATATAAACGTAATACTTCCTATACCCCACCACCCTATCAAAACCGACCTAAAAGTGATGAAAGCTACAATGCTGAACGTGCCCAATATCGCAAAAAAGTAGATGAAATATTGGATAAGATTGCCAAAGATGGCTATCAAAGTTTAAGCAAAGAAGAAAAGGAATTTTTATTTAACACAAGCAACAAAAAGAATTGGTAATGGCTAAAAAAACGAAAAAAAAATCAATCCTGAACATTCTTATTTTGGCATTTAACATCTTATGTGCCATTGCCTTGCTGATAGTTTATATCAGCTCACGACTCAATCCGGACTCGTTTAGATGGTTCTCTGTGCTCCATCTTTTTTATCCTTATCTATTGACAATCAACATTATATTTGTCATATTTTGGATTTTTAAACACCCCAAATACACAATATTGTCGTTGGCAACTATTTTAATCGGCTGGAATTCTTTGAGCAGATTTGTACAAATACGAAAAAATATTACACCGGATGCAGATGCCATTAAAATATTGTCCTACAACGTTCAAGTATTTGGACTCTACAACCAACAAAACGGCAAATGGAAATTAGGTATTGAAAAAAGAGATAGCATTATGAGTCTTTTGCACGAGCAAAATGCAGACATCATGTGCTTTCAAGAATACTATCACAACAAACCAAACACTAACTTTGAAACTACCAACAAAATTGAAGAAAATACATCTGCCAAATACAAATACATGTATTTACCTATCACCAACAATGAACATGGTTTTGGATTAGCAACCTTTTCAAAATATCCCATTATCCATCAAGGTTCGATAAATTTTGACAATTCAAACTCCAATTGTGCCACATTTGCAGATATTAAAATCGGTAATGACACTATTCGCGTCTATAATACTCATTTACAATCGCTACATTTTGCAGACGAAGACTATAGCATGGCCAAAAGAGCCACCGCCATCACCAATATTGGCAACGAAGAAGTACAAGAAGGCTTTATAAAATTGCTTCGGAAAATAAAAGATGGCAACATTGTTCGTGCCTCACAAGCAAAAATTCTCAAAGAACACATGAATCAATCTCCATATAAAGTAATTGTTTGTGGAGATTTTAACGATACACCATGGTCTTATACCTATCACGTTATAGGTGCACATTTGAACGATGCTTTTGTAAAATCGGGTAGAGGTATCAACAATACTATGAATATCAATCCTTCGCTGTCTTTTAGAATTGACTACATTTTGCATGACAAATCGCTAAAAAGTCAGCAATTTACAACATTGGACTATGTGGCATCCGACCATCTACCCATCTTCACTTATATTTCTTTGCATTAAATTAGAAAAGTTTATATAAAAAAAGAAGTGCCTAAGCACTTCTTTCGGGTAGCGGGGACGGGAATTGAACTCGTGACCTCCGGGTTATGAATCCGACGCTCTAACC
>DBXJ01000061.1:388-15311 GCA_002309475.1 Bacteroidales bacterium UBA1215 | reverse complement strand
GACTGAGCTACCCCGCCATTTTTGAGTGTGCAAAATTACAACTTTTTTTTGTAACTTTTATTAAAAACAATATTTTTTTTACCTCATTTTACAAATTCCAACTTGAACTTATATACTTATATAAAAGAGAAAGGTGCCTAAGCACCTTCCTCGGATTAAATTTAAATATCATGAAAAAACTTTTTCTATTTTGATTCTTGCTCAAGTTGTTGCTTCTTTGATGTATCGTATACAAATGAAGAAGCAATAAAGATAGATGAGAATGGAGCAATAACAATACCTACCAATAAAGCGAATAAGAATCCTCTAATTACATCTCCTCCTAAGAAGAATATTGCCAACAATACAACTATAGTAGTACCGGATGTATTAATGGTACGGCTCAACGTAGAATTCAAAGCGGCATTCATATTCTCTCTTAAGTTACGTTTTGGATATAGTTTTCTATATTCACGAACACGGTCAAAAATAACCACACTATCGTTGATAGCATAACCTATAATTGTCAATATGGCCGCTATAAATGATTGATCGGCTTCCATTGTAAATGGCAACCTGCCATATAACAATGAATACAAACCAATAGTTATCATGGCAACTGTTGTTAATGAAACAACACCACCTAAACCATATTGCCAGTTACGGAATCGTATAGCAATGTAAATAAATATAGCTATCAAAGAGAAGAACACTGCCAAGAATGCACCTCTTGTAATATCCTTTGACACTGTTGCACCTACTTTTTGAGAGCTGATTAAACCTACATTTTGATTTTGAACACTAAAATCTTCTTTTGTCAATTCTGTAGCAAAGAATGGTTTCAACCCTTGGTACATGTGTGCTTCTGCCAAAGAATCTACTTCTGTGTTATCTTCGTTAACTCTCCATTTGGTAGTAATTTTAATTTGATTGTCAGAACCGAAGGTTTTTACTTCAGGAGCAACACCATCAAATTCTTCCATCAAAGCCTCACGCAATTCTGAAGTCTTTACAGGTTGATCGAAACGAACGGTATAGCTTCTACCACCGGCAAAGTCAATTCCCAAATCTAAACCTCTTACACATAAAGATACAATGCCTAATACCACAATTACACCTGCAATACAATAAACGATTTTACGCTTTGACAAGAAATCAAAATGTGTATGAGCCAAAGCTTCCATACTCCATTTATTGCCGAAGTTTACTTTCATATTTCTATCCAATGCCCATGTGAATATCAAACGAGTGATGAATATGGATGTAAACAAAGATGTTAACAAACCTATAATTAATGTAGTAGCAAAACCTTGAACAGGACCGGAACCAAAGATGAATAATATAACACCTGTAATAATAGTGGTGATATTACCATCTAATATAGCAGAATAAGATGCTTTGTAACCATCGGCAACTGCCATTCTTACCTGCTTGCCTGCTCGCCACTCTTCCTTGATTCGTTCGTAGATAATTACGTTGGCATCGACTGCCATACCCAAAGTTAATACTATACCTGCGATACCCGGCAATGTCAATACTGCACCCAACGATGCCAATGTTCCAAATAAGAACAATACATTCACCAAAAGTGCAATACTTGCCACAATACCTGCTCTATTATAAAAGAATATAATGTATACAAATACCAACAAGAATGCTATCAAAAATGAAATAATACTTGAATGAATAGATTCTTGTCCTAATGACGGACCAACAATTTCTTCTGATACGATAACTGCAGGAGCCGGCAATTTTCCAGCTTTCAACAAGTTGGCCAAATCTTTTGCTTCTTCCAAAGAGAATGCTCCGGTAATAGAAGAACGACCATTAGGAATAACATCGTTGACTCTTGGATAAGAATATACTAAATCATCCAAAACGATAGCAATACAATTACCTACATTTTCTTCTGTAATTTTTTTCCATTTCTTTGCTCCTTCCGGATTCATCGACATGCTGATTTCATTACCTGACTGTTGGTTGAAATCTTGATGAGCATCTGAAACGGCTTTTCCGTCCAACACACAACCTTGTTCGCCAACAGCTTTCAAAGCTATTAATTGATGTACGGAAGAATTATCTTTTCCTGTTTTTGCATGCCAGCAAAGTTTCAAATCTTGTGGAAGAATATTTTTTACTATCTCCAGATTTAATATTCTATTAATTTCTGCGGTATCTGTTTCTAAAGCATAACCTACAAGCGGACCATATTTCCCGTTTTCATCCGGACGATCGTTGAATTGAATGAAACGTGCTGTGAAAGGATATTTTTTCAAAATTTCCTCTCTTGTCATTTGCATTTGTTCTTCTTCTGCATTTTCTGTTTCAACTTCCGGAAGACCTTCTAATGTATCGTTGACATTTTCTTCTACAACTGCTACTTCTGTTGCTTCTTCAGCATCTTCTACAATTGCCGTAGTATCTTCTTCTACATTTTCCAAACCTATGGCAGCTACACGTTCGTCTATTTGAGGAAATACTGATGCAATTTCTGACAATTCGTATGTTTTCCAAAATTCCAAATTAGCAGTACCTTGTAACAAACGACGAACACGTTCCGGTTCTTTTACACCTGGAAGTTCTATCATAATTCTGCCTGACTGTGCCAATCGTTGAATATTGGGTTGTGATACACCAAAACGGTCGATACGAGCTCTCAACACCATAAATGTGTTTTCAAGAGCAGCCTCGGTTTCTTCTCTTAAGGCTTTGATGACGTCATCGTTGCTAGGATTGGTTTGTTTGAGTTCCAATTTTCTAAATATGGTAGACAATTTAGCATTGGTTGGTGCTACTTCTTTAAAAGATTGTTCAAACAAGGTTATAAAATCCGATTGAGAAGTTTTTCGTTTCTCTTCTGCTAATTTCATAGTGGCAACAAACAAGGAATCTTTTGCTCCGTTGCCTGCCAAAGAACGGACAATATCCGGAACAGAAACTTCCAACATTACGTTCATACCACCCTTAAGGTCTAGACCTAAGTTAACTTCTAATTCTTTACATTCTTTGTAAGTCCATTTTGCGAAACCAAGATTATAAACAACAGAATCTGCCATTCTTGACAAATAACTATCTTCTAAAGCTTTGGCTGAAGAATCAACCAAGTAACTCTCTAAGAATTTGTTACCTGCAGCTTGCTCTACCAAAACACTCTTACTTTGATCGTTTTGTGCATACTCTTTTGCTTTTGTTTCAACTCTGCGTGTGCAATAGGTAAATGACAACGAATAGATGCACACTAATACAAAAGTTACGACAAAAAATGAAATAAACCCTTTGTTCTGCATTTGTTTCTATTTAATTATTAGTATTTTACGATATTTTTTTACTTTAAATTCAAGTTTGCAAATATAACAGAAATAATTGATTTTTTTGTGGTTTTTATCAATTTTTCGTTTTTAAAATTTCACTTTTTTTTTTGACACTTATCTATCAATCTGTTTATCAGTAAATTAATACAATTCTCATACACCTTATATGGCAAATGTTTTGTTTCTCCATATACAAAAACCAAATTCAAAGCAATATTTTGCTTGTCAAAAGCAAAATAGAGCGAATGTTTTTGTTTTCTATACGATTCTCTTACCAAACGTTTGATATGATTTCTATCTACAGCGTGTTTGAATTTTTTTTTGCTGACAGATACTGCTATTTTCACTTCAAAACCATTTTCTGCCTCTTCCATTGCATAAAAACACGTCAACGGATAGACAAAAATGGAATTTCTGTTATTGAAAACGCTTCTGAAGGCATCTCGCCCACACAAGCGTTCTGATTTTTTAAATGATTGTGAAACAGCACAATTGCTCATCTACGTCTGCGATTTTCTTGTTTTAGATATTTTTCCAAAGCCATGAATATGGAGGTAATGCCCGGCTGTGGAGCATAGGTCTCTATTGTCAAACCTGCCTCTTCGGCGGCACTTACAACCACCTCGCCTAATGCAGCAAAATGCATTCCTTCTTTCTGTTGAAAATCCGGATAACTATTAAACAACGACTGCACTCCATGGCGACTAAACAAAACTATCATATCGTAACTATAAATATCCACTTGTGTTAAATCATTAAAATGGATTTTGAATAATTCTGCCTTGTCGTATTTAATAGCCGGTTTGGTATCCAACAATGCCAACAATTGATTTAAACTTGTATCACTACAGCATGGAACCAAAAATTTGTCAGTTTCAACATGCTGTTCTATTTCTTTTACCAACTTTTCAGGAGACCCGTCTTCTGAAAAAAATATTTTTCGTTTACGATATACCGTATATGTTTGCAAATAATTGGCAGTTGCTGAATTGACACAAAAATATTTTGTTGTAATCGGCAATTTGATTTTACATTCTTCTACTATTCTAAAAAATTGATCTATAGCATTTTTGCTCGTCATTATAATAGCAGAATAATCCAAAATATTTATCCTTTGTTTTCTGAATTCTGCCAATGGAACACCTTCTATGGAGAAAAATTTAAAAAAATCTACATCAACTTTGTAATTTTTTTTCAAATCTGCATACGGAGTCTTTTCAAAATTTGCAGGTTTATCTTGTGAAAATAATATTTTTTTAATTGACACAGCCCAATATATATTTTTTAACTATCTATAAATCCGCTTGTTACAAACTTCAAAAAAAGTACAAACGGCAAAATTTCAATGCTGCAAAAGTATAAAAAAATATCGTACCAAACTAACTTTTTTTTGAAAATTCCAATACAGATCACCAATTTATACACGTAAAACACTGTTATTAAAACAATTAAGAATGTTTTAACTAATGACATGAAATTTAAGTAATTAAACAATATTGCCAACAGAAACAAAACCACTGACAAAAGAAATCTGAAAATGGTATTTTTTTCTATATAAGTTTTTGTTTCTTCTTTCATTTCAAACAAACTTCCCGCACATTTCAATATAATCCAGTTAACGGCCAAATAGACACAAATCGCCAAAGCCATACTCACCACTATTTTAAATGTAAGCGGAACATGGATACCAATTTGTACAAAAAGCAGAGCATATATAAGGTAACCTATAATGATAACTAATGTAGAAGGGATAGCCCAGTAGGACGAAAACAATGACACACTTTTTGACATGGAATGTGTTCTTTTCTCAAAAAAAGTCCAAGGAATTTCCTTCATCGCCACTGTTCTTATGATGGCTATGCAGCCTAAAAACAATAATGCTATCAAGAAAAACCAGTCAAAAAAGATTTCTGTTTTAGGTTGTAATTGAATATTTTGTGAAGTGGATTCTGTAAAAAAAGCCTTTTGCTGCTGTAGGGTAGAATCTGCTATTGGCGGATAATCCTCATAAAAAACATGATTCAATGATTGGTAAATACTATCACTGAAGGTGTTTGTCGTATCGGTTGCACCTTGATAAGGGATTGTAGAATAAAGAGTATCTACCAACAATTCATTCATTGGAACTTCTAATTACTTTCTTTTTTCTTTTTCGCAATGGCATCTCTCAATTTGGAAGCCAACTCATATTGCTCATTTTCAATAGCCTGCTGCAACTGTTCTTCCATAGATGGTTCTTTTTTCATACCACGCAATTTGTCTAATAGTCCGCTGATGATTTCTTCTGCAATTTCATAAGATTCGTCAGCATCAATTTCTAAGGATGTATTTACATCTTCAAATACATCATCATCTATAGACTCTTCTTCATCAAAATTAGACATATCATCTACATCTTCTAAATGTTCTTCAAATTCTTTGGTAGGCAGAGCCACTTTTTTGAGTATGTCTGAATTGACATAAATAGGAGCTTTGGCATACATTGCCAACAACAAAGAATCTGAAGGGCGAGCATCAAATTCATAAACAATGCCATCTTCTTTGGAACAATAAATAGTGGTATAGAAAATACCCTTACTCATTTTATGAATCACAACTTCTGTAATTGTCAAACCCATTCTGTCTATCACATCTATCAAAAGATCGTGTGTAAGAGGTCTTTCTACTTTAATATTTTCCAGTTGCTTTATCAATCCTATAGCATCAGAAGTAGATATGATGATAGGAAATGATAGTTTGCCGTCTAATGTCTGCAATACCAACATTTTCACCATATCGGTTCCTGTTGAAGCTATCTGTGAAATTTTTACCGCTCTTTTTCTCATGTCAATGCTTAATCATTTTCTTAAACGCAAAAATAATAAATGTATTGTTTTTTTTTATGAAAAATTATTCTTTGTTGTTTTCATTGGAGAAAAAAATATACTTTTGCAAATATTTTAAAATTCGAAAAAGATGAAAAGATTTTTTTTGCCTTTGGCAATATTGATGATGACTTGTTGTATCTGCAAGGCACAATTTGTTGATGAAAATGAATACATTGGTGGTAATTGTACCAGCATTATGGTTGGCAAAAAGGCCTCCGCCGATGGCTCTGTAATCACCTCACACACCTGTGACGGACGTTATCGTACATGGGTCAAAGTGGAGCCCGCGGCAGACCATAAAAGCGGCGAAATGCACAAAGTGTACAAAGGCACCGCCCACACTTCTTTCCCAGAAGACACGGCAGGGTTGAAATTGGCAGGAGAAATTCCGCAAGTTGCTCACACCTATGCTTATGTAAACACTGCTTATCCATGTTTGAACGAAAAGCAATTGGCCATCGGTGAAACTACTTTTTCCGGTCCGGATACTTTAGTAAACCCGAAAGGCATGTTCAACATTGAAGAATTGGAACGAGTAGTATTGATGCGTTGTGACAATGCTCGCGATGCCATTCGATTAATTGGCGATTTGATTGCAAAATATGGCTATGGAGATGGTGGCGAATGCATTACCATCGCTGACAAAAATGAAGTTTGGCAAGTAGAAATTTTAGGAGAAGGACCTGACAAAATTGGTGGAATTTGGGCAGCACAACGCGTACCTGACGACCATGTGGCAGTATCGGCCAACATTCCTCGTATTGGCACTTTGCAAAGAAACGACAAAGAAAATTTCATGTGCTCCGACAACATTGAGGAAGTAGCCAAAAAATATGGACTTTGGGACGGAAAGGAACCTTTTGTCTTTTGGAAAGCCTTCAATGCAGCTTATGCCAACGGGAAAAATTTCAGAGAACGCGAATTTTTTATTTTCAATGAATTAGCATCTTCTATGCAATTCTCTCAAGATATGGCAGAATTACCATTTTCTATCAAGCCGGACGAAAAAGTAAGTGTTAGCAAAGTGATGGCATTGTTTCGCTCCACCTACGAAGGCACCGACATGGACATGACTGCCAATCTGAAAATAGTAAAAACAAAGAAAAATGAAGACGGCACCTCTACCAACGACACCATCATCAGTCCGATAGCCAATCCTTGGATAATGACAAATGCCATGCGAACATATAATTATATAGCCGAAGGTACCGTAGACTTCAAACGAACTATTGCCGTATCGTGGTGCTCTTATTCGTTTATCACACAATTGAGAAGTTGGCTACCCGACGCAATTGGCGGCGTATGTTGGTTTTCGGTTGACAATCCGGCAGAAAGTCCAAGAATTCCTATTTTCTGTGGAAACACTGAATTGCCAAACACTTTTAACTATTGTGGACAAAAACAATACAACGAAACATCTATTTTATGGTCCTATCGAAAAGCAAATCGATTAGCAACTGTGGCTTGGGGTAGCACCAAAAATCTTATCAATAAAAATGTTTTAGAGCAAGAGCAAACTATTTTGAAAGATTTACCCGATTTAGAACAAGAAGTTTCCTTATTGGCAAGCAAAAACAAAAGCAAACAAATTGCCAAAGTTTTGAACGATTATACGGCTTCTTCTGTTGAACAATCACAAAAGAAATGGAAATTGCTGGAAGAAAAATTATGGCAGTTTTTCGGTTCCGGTTTTTAAACAAAAAAAATCCCTCGCATTGCGAGGGATTTTTACAATATGCTTTTTGATTATTTTTTCACAAAACCTTCTTTTTTCAAAATTTTGTGCATTCTTGCAAATGTACCTTCAATATCGTTGTCCAAACCTACTGAGAAACGTACCAGACCTTCACTCATACCCATTTCTTTTTGATATTCTTCCGGCACTTCAGAAGAAGTAGATTTGCCTGAGCAAGAGAACAAAGTACGGAAATAGCCCAAGCTAACTGCCAAATAGCCGATTCCTTCTTTTTGCATGGCTTCCATAAAACGATTGGCTTTTTCTGCTGTTTTCAAATCTATGGCAATCATTCCGCCAAAACCGAATTGAGGATTCATTTGTTCTTTCATCAATTTATGGTCTTTATGAGTCGGAAGACCAGTATAGTTGGCTTTGATACCAATGGAATTGAATTTTTCTGCCAAATACATGGCATTTGCACTATGTTGTTTCATTCTAATGTGCAAAGTATATAAATTCTTCAAAATAGAAGTTGCACGATAAGAATCCAAAACCGGACCCAACAACATAGCAGTTCCATCGTTGACATTGATCAAACTATTGATAAATTCTGCGTCTGCACAAATAGCACCGGCAACACAATCGTTTTTACCATTGATAAACTTTGTCATTGAATATACAACAACATGAGCTCCTAATCTATAAGGAGAAAAAATCATAGGAGTGAAAGTGTTGTCAACTATCAATTTCGCACCATATTTATCAGCAATTTTTCTCAATTCGCCAATGTTAGAAATTCTCAACAAAGGATTAGACATGGTTTCGGTGTAAATCACTTTTGTATTTTTCTTACAAGCGGCTTTTACTTGTGCCAAATTGGTGGTATCTACAAAAGTTACGTCAACACCATAACGTTTTATCCAATTGTTCAAAAAAGCAAATGTGCCACCATAAACTGTCATACTTGCAACAATATGGTCACCTTTTTTTACACAATTTAACAAAGTACAAGTAATGGCTGCCATACCGGAACCTGTTACCCAGGCAGCTTCTGTATTTTCCATGGCTGCCAATGCTTGACACAATGAAAAATTACTTGGATTCCAATGTCTTGAATAAAGATAATAACCTTCTGTTTCTCCATGGAAGGTATCTGTCATCAATTGTCCTTTTGGGAATGTAAATGTTGCGGAATCATTGATAGAAGGGTTTACACCTCTTTCTGCACTTAATTGTTGAACTGCATTTATTGCGGTTGCTGGATCAAATTTCTTCATATCTATTTTTTATTTAATTTTAATATCTTTTGAATTTAATTTGGCAAAGGTAGCATATTTTTTAATTATATTTCACAATTTTTACAAAAAAAAGCTAATTTTGCATTTTATTTTTATTAAAACAAAAGAAAATGTTAAGCATAGAAAAAACATCGTTAAAAGGAGTAAAACACATAGTTGTGGTGGCATCAGGAAAAGGCGGAGTGGGCAAATCTACTGTTTCTGCCAATTTAGCCATCTCGTTGGCGGCAAAAGGCTACAAAGTGGCATTGGTAGATGCAGACATTTACGGACCATCTATTCCGAAGATTTTTAACATAGAAAAAGAAAAAATCGGCCTCATTGACGACCTTATGCAGCCGGTAAAAAAATATGGTGTCGCCATCAATTCCATTGGTTTTATGATTGATGCCAAACAAGCCGTTATTTGGCGAGGACCGTTAGCAGCCAACACCATGCTACAATTATTCACCAATACAAATTGGGAAGATATTGACTATATGATTGTTGACTTCCCTCCGGGAACCGGAGACATCCAATTATCTATCATGCAACAACTTGTTATTGATGCATCCATTATTGTTACCACACCTCAAACATTGTCTGTCAACGATGCCCGCAAAGGAGCAGATATGTTTTCCCCCGACAAACTCAACGTACCCATTTTAGGCATTGTAGAAAATATGTCTTGGTTTACACCTCAAAAACATCTGGATGAAAAATACTATATCTTCGGTCAAGGTGGCGGACAAACACTTGCCCAAGAACTCAATACCCGAGTTTTGGCACAAATTCCTTTAATAAAAGAAGTGGGCATATCCGCTGAAGAAGGCAGCAATCTAATAGAGAAAAACATTCCTGAAATCAACACTATCTTCAATCAGATAACCAGTGTGGTAACAAAAGCATTGCCACTATAACAAAGATATAAAAGTGAATTTGCATTTTAAATAGAGCATATACATATTATATTAAAAAAAATCTTAGAAAAAAAGAAATTTGTATTAGAAACTTTATTATCTTTGCAAAATAAAATTAAACCCAACCTTGTAGTGATGTAGCATTGGCTGCCATTTACTACAAACGGGTGTCAAGAATTAAATTCATAGGTTACTCATCTTAAAAATTTTTAAACATGTTATTATCATTAATTATTTCAATTCTTACAGGAGCATTAGCCGGTTGGTTAGCAGGCTTCTTTATTAACAAAAGTCAAGGTGGTTTTTGGTGGAACGTACTTTGGGGAATTCTCGGTGGCTTTGTAGGCGGCTGGCTTTTAGGACAATTTGGTTTTCACTTTGATGGCTGGATTGGCTCATTAGTTACCGCATTGATTGGTGCTATCATCGTTATCGCCATTGTCAATCTTATCAAAAAACATCGTTAATCATCAAAAGGAACACAAGAGATAAGTTTCAAAGATTACACGTACGACAAACAAAAAGCTCCATTTCAGGAGCTTTTTTTATGTGATGAAAACAATAACTAATGAATAATGCTATCTATTGCTGCTATTACTTTATTTTTATCTATATTACAAATACACTGCCACTTACCATCTTTAAGAGGATGTCGGCAAATCCAATTGCAATTAAAGCAATCCATGTTTACACTAACAACTTTGGGAAGGATTTTCACATCGTCGGCTTGCATATCTTCCACCTGGTAGGGTTGGAAGCGACCGAAATGACCTCCGCCCAACAAACACACCGACGGTGTGCGAACGGCTACTGTAATATGCGAAGCAGCAGTATCGTTTGACAAAGTAAAATCCGCATATTTAATTACACTTATCAATTCCAAAAGGTTGGTTTTTCCACATAGATTAACTACCTTCTCTTGTGGAAGCCCACATGCTATAAATTGTTCACAAAGCATCTGCTCGTTAGCTCCTCCGCAAACAACAATGCCATATTCGTTTATATAATTTTTTGCCACTTCGGCAAAATTTTCCACCGACCACATTTTTCGTGGAGTGCTGGCACCCAAACAAAAAACAACATATTTTTCAAATTTTATTTTGTCGGTTTTTCGTATTTCAAAAGGAAACATCGGCAAACGGCTACAAAAATCTTTATCCAAATAGGCACGTATAAATTCTGCATTTCGAGTAAGCTCCATCTTTATTCCTTCTTCACTCGGTTTTAGAACAGTGTACCATTTATCGCCAATGGCTTTCAACTTACGTTGATAATATTGGAAATTGCGGGTCAATTTAGCAATGGTATTGTTGGTGTTTTGATAGTCTCCTACCATTCCCCATTTTTCTTCTGCATATACATTCCGCACTATCCAATCTTGAAGGAAAAAATTCCGCGAATAAGTAGGATTCAACATCTTTTGATAATGATATTGATTCAATTGTTTCAATAAGCGGAAACGATACAATGGTTGATGCATAAAACGTTTGGCATCAAACGCTATCCATTCATCAAAATAAGGCAGTTGCAAGGCAATATCCTGCCATGCCTTGTTGTACAAAAGCACCAATTTCTGTTGTGAAAAATGCTTTTTATATTCTTTAGCTGCATCTAACCAAATCACACTATCGCCTATTGCATCCACTTTTATCACCAAAATGGTGTCCGACAAAGTTTTTTTGCGAAAAAAAATCCGCAATGGAAAACGATGAATAAATATCAATACATGCAAAAAGATAGTTTTCATGTTAGCTATCAACTATTTATCTTCACTAAAAGTGGGTTTTGTGCGGAATAGATACAAAAATTCTCTCCATACTAATTGCAATATATTTTTCTTGTAACTATGATTATAGACAAATTTGTCCGCTACTTTATTTTGCACAAAATCAACAGGATGTGTCAACGGCATGATGGCTGCAGTGGGTAAATTGGAATTTGGATCGGCTACACTGCCGGTATGTGTTGAATCTGCATTAAAACCGATATTGGATATCAAATTCGTATTGGGCACAATATTCAAACGATGATGTCGCCAATTGTAGAATGAAAATTGATAATCCCAAGTATTGTTGCCTTGTTTTTTCATCACCAGAAATTTATTTCTCCACACTTGCCGCTCACACCACGAAGAAAAATACATTTCTATATTCTTCTTAAATTCTGCTAATTGATAATCTTTCAGATACAAATCGTATCCTTGCCAAGTTCTTCTCCAAGATGCCCAACCCCATATATTGGCATAGGCGGAAAAATAATAAGAAGCATCACCATATTTGATGCCGAATTGTAGGTTATCACCGGAAACAATGCCTATTCTATCGTCATCTTTATATTTGATTAACAATTCTTTACAATATGGAAAGAAATCAGGATGCGGCAAACAATCGTCTTCTAAAATAATTCCCATTTCCTCATTTTCAAAAAACCAACTAATGGCACCGCTTACCGCACGACCACAGCCATAGTTTTTTTCTCTAAACAATGTTTTTAATTCACAATCCCAATCCACTTGTTTTGCCAAATCACGCACTTTTTGACATTTTTCGGCTTCGCCGGGTTTGTTGGCACGCGGACCATCTGCGGCAATATACAAACGTTTGGGTTGCTGCTTTTTTATCTCTGCAAAAACTCTTTCGGCAGTATCCAAACGATTGAAAATGATAAATAATATAGGTATATCAAATGCTTGTCCACTATCTTGCATAGTCGTAATGATTATCTTTTAATAATTTGTCAAAATAATCTATTGTCTTCAACAATCCTTCTTCCAAATGAATAGTCGGCTCCCAACCATTCAATTTTTCTTTGGCTAATTCAATATTCGGTTTTCTTTGCATAGGGTCGTCAGAAGGAAGCGGAATAAATTTTATTTGCGATTTGGAATTTGTCAATTTGATTACTTTTTCAGCCAATTCCAAAATGGAAAATTCACCCGGATTGCCAATATTAACTGGCCCGATGAATGTGTCATCGGTTGCCATCATGCGAATCATACCTTCTACCAAATCGTCCACATATTGAAAGCTTCTGGTTTGACTGCCATCGCCAGCTACAGTGATGTCTTTATTTTGCAATGCTTGCACAATAAAATTGCTCACCACCCTGCCATCATGCGGATGCATATTAGGTCCGTAAGTGTTGAAAATTCTGATTATCTTAATTTTAACATGGTGTTGTTTGTAATAGTTCATAAACAAAGTTTCTGCACAACGCTTGCCCTCATCATAGCAAGAACGTTCTCCGATTGGATTCACATTGCCCCAATAAGATTCCACTTGCGGGTGCACCATCGGATCTCCATATACTTCACTAGTAGATGCTTGTAATATTTTGGCATTCACCCGTTTGGCCAATCCCAACATATTCAACGAACCCATTACAGATGTTTTTACCGTTTTAATGGCATTGTATTGATAGTGTATGGGACTTGCCGGACATGCCAAATTATAAATTTCGTCTATCTCGGCAAAATAAGGTGTGCAAACATCATGACGCACCATCTCAAAATAAGGATCTCCTATCAATGAAACAATATTTTTCTTTGTTCCGGTAAAAAAATTATCCAAACATATTACCTCGTTGCCTTCTTTCAACAACCTTGCACACAAATGACTGCCTATAAATCCGGCACCGCCTGTTACCAAAATCCGCTTCATACATTATATTTTAATTTGCAAAGGTATCATTTTTTTTGCAATTGTAATAGTAATTGTCCATGATAGATTTTTTCTATATAAACACAAGAACACTCTTGATTCCCAAATGAAACGGATATGAAGATTTCAACCTGAATGAAGATTATCTTATTTTTAATGGATACGATAACCTTGTATCAATAGAAGAAAGTTTGTTGAATGACTATATGATGTCCAGAATTGATGAGGAAAATTTTCACGATTGGTGCAATGAACAAGGTTATATAGACGAACAAAAAAAATAAATAGTTATGAGAAAAATTAAAGATGGGGCAGGTGCTGTTATACAATACAAAGTGAATTGACAAATTTTCAAATTAACAATGTAAAATTGGTTGATGTAGATACTAAATATTATGCATTGTCATGTGAATTTTAGATTAAGATATAATTTGGTGGATATAATTGAGATAACAAGAATAAAAATGACAGAAAATCATTAAAAAATGGTTTTTTGTCGTTACGTAAATAGATAAACTTTTTTATAAATCTTTATAAATTATAAAACACGGAAACATATTTAAATGAAATAGAGCAAGAAGTAGAATATCTACTTGAGCATTACGAAAAAAGGGGGACATTTAGTGATTTTGTTGTTCTTGACACTATAGAAATTATACTTAAAGACATACAAAAGATTAGAGACGAATGGGTATATACACATTCAAGCGTTTCTGATAGCCGAAAGATAAATTCCAATTCAACGACAAGTGGTGGTGTGAAAATGAGTAGAGTAGCAGATATGGCTCGTTTTTCCCAACAACATAGTGGTCTGCCTTGTATAATATGGGTTAATCCTGATGTTGGGAATAATACAGGAAAACACAATATGCCTCGTATAAAGTTTCAGAATGACACTGCTAAAAGTTTGCACGTTGACAATATGATTCCCATATCAATAGATAGGGATAATCCGAAGGTGCTTATCAAAAATCCCAACATATCGTTTAATGCAGAAACGATAAATAAGATTCAGCAATGGATTAGAATAAATTATGATGTGCTAATAAAGTATTATCGTAACGAGATATTTGAAGGTGAGTTGTTTTCTAATATAAAAAAAGTTTGACTATAAAGCCGAAACGTACAAAATATTCGTGAATTGCAGCAATAGAAATATTTTATAGAAGAGTACATAGACAATATAATTTAAAACATAAATTATGGATATAAGCAAGTTGTTTGAAAAAGAC
>DBXJ01000061.1:0-192 GCA_002309475.1 Bacteroidales bacterium UBA1215 | reverse complement strand
TGGTAAAGAAATGGTTAAATTCTAAAACCGCGAAACATGAAATTGCTGTAAAGTTCGCTACTAACTCAGATTTTGCGGAAGTGATGTGGATTGCAAACAATTAACAATTATAAAAAAACATAAATCATGGACATTAGTAAGTTATTTGAAAAAGACTCATATAATAGCAAAGAGCGAATTGCTGACATGTCA
>DBXJ01000090.1:372-24585 GCA_002309475.1 Bacteroidales bacterium UBA1215 | reverse complement strand
ATGTAAGTAATTCAAATTTTGCCATGGTAAAATAAATTAAAATTCAACAATATTTATACGCAACATATATTCTAAAAGATTATATAGTAACGTTTTTTACAGCATTTTTATTGTATTGTTTTCACTAAAGGATTATCCTTAGATACTAATTTGATATTTGTAAAAAACGGAAATAACGTTGAAACAAACTGCAATGGACGATAACAAAAAAAATGTTACTTTTGCAAAATTATAAAGTTACAAATAAAAATAATCACTTATAAAATTGTTATTATGAAATTTAAAATAATACTTGTTTTATTATCTGCATTTGTTCCTTTGTTTTTGTTTGCACAAACCACTTTAACAATAGGAGGTTATGAAAAAAGTTATAATCAAATAAGAGTAGTCAATAATACTTCGCAAGAAAATTTTCGGTGCCGAATAAGTGTCATTCACAAAAATGGTAGTCAAGATGTTTTTGGTATTTTTTATTTAAGTGAGAAAAATGACACCGATTCCAATACCAATAGCAACAGAATAAAACGAGGTGAGCAAATTGTGATTGAAATGCCCAAAGATTTCCCTGTAAAAACCTCTTTTTCTTTGGAATATAAAGACTTTCCTTTGTGGGATGTTATTCTTATTCATATTTATGACGAAACCTCACAATTTGAAGGTGATGAATTTTAGGCACACTTTTTGTAGTAATTTGATAGAAATAATTAAACAACAAACTGACATGAAAAAATATTTTATAATGGTATTCACTGTGTTGTGTTATACATTTGCAGCTACACAACCTCCACAAACAGCCGTAACCTTCCAATCCAAAGGTCATGAACATTTTTGGGTATATCTCAACAAACAATTGCAAAATACACATGCAGACGAAGTGGTAATCGCAAAAGACCTTGCTCCACGAACCTATCAGATAACCATTGTTATGGACAATCGTCAAAAAACCACGTTGAAGACAAAAATAACATTGCATACGGGAGCCAACAATTTTGAAGTTGCATACATACCTCAAAATAACAGACTGATTTTGACAACAACGGACAAATATGCACAAACGTCCTACACCATGGGCAATATGTCTTATCAAAAGACCTCACAATACAAATCCAATATGCAAAGACCTCACAATACATACCAACAGGCTCCTGTGTCAGCACAAAATCCTGCTTACAATCGGCAATCCATTCCGCCACGTAAGCCCGCACATGTTGCTCATCCGACTGCTTCTCACGGAACAGCCGCATTGAATGCTCCTCGGCCTTGTCATGAAAAAGATTTCTTGGAAATAAAACACTTGATACAAAAAGAAACTTTTGAAGATACCAAACTGACCATTGCCAAACAAGCCACCTCCGCAGAATGGCTTACCGTAGATCAATTGTCTGAAATAGCCATGCTGTTTACTTATGAAGATACCAAACTCCAATACCTTAAATTTGCCTATGATTTTTGTTATGACCCCAACAAATATTATAAACTGAATAAGGTATTCACCTATTCATCCTCTATTGACGAATTGAACGAATTTGTACAAGCAAAAAGAAGTCGATAACAGCATCTTGAAGAAATTTTGATAAAATCTGCCAATGCTTGTCTTTGCCACGGCATCCTGCGGAGAACCTTCAAACCAAAGGTATTCCAGGAAAAAGACTTATAAAATTTTCATAAGACATTGTCTGCCAACGGAAACGTCAGCATCAGACGATAACAAAAAAAATGTTACTTTTGCATTTTGTAAATAGGTAAGCAATGTCAGGAAATTGTTTTGGCAAGATATTTCGTGTAACGACCTTTGGAGAATCGCATGGTCAGGCAGTTGGAGGTGTTATTGACGGCTGTCCTGCCGGCATACGCATCAACCAACAACAAATAGAAGAACAACTCCGCCGGCGACAAGCCACCTCGCAACGACAAGAAACGAACGAGATAGTTTGGTTGTCAGGATTGTTAAACGGCACCACCACAGGTACACCGATAGCATTTTTAATACCCAATCATGACATTCGTCCCCAAGACTACCAACAAGAAAAAAAATTGCTAAAACCCTCACATGCACACTATGTCTATTGGCAGAAATACGGCATTTTCGATCATCAAGGCAGCGGTCGGGCTTCGGGACGGGAAACTGCCGCCAGAGTAGTTGCAGGTTGCATTGCCATGCAATACTTAGAACAACAACACATCCATATAGAAGCATATACCCTGCAAATAGGAGCCGCCAAAGTGGAAGGATTTCCTCATTTGGAATTATCTTCCGCCAAAGAAAATATTTTGCATTGTCCAAACATGGAACAAGCATCTCAGATGTTAGCTATTTTAGACGACTGCCGACAACATGGCGACAGTGTAGGATGTAAAGTAGGCTGTATGGCAACGGGAATGCCTGTCGGAATAGGCGAACCTGTATTTGATAAACTATCTGCCGACCTATCTAAAGCCATGCTAAGTATCAATGCCGCCAAAGCCTTTGAATTGGGTTTAGGCAGTGAATTTGCCAATAGTTATGGCAGTCAAGTCAACGATTTATACAAACCCGACTTCACCACCGAACACAACTATTCCGGAGGCATCACAGCCGGCATCTCTACCGGAGAACCGATTTATTTCACCACTACTTTCAAGCCAATACCTACTATAATGCAAGACCAACCTACAGTGGACCTAAACGGCCAGGCTGCCACATTGCAGGCAACAGGACGACACGACATCTGCCTTTGTCCGCGAGTTTTGCCGGTGGTAGAAGCTATGACAGCATTGTGTTTGATTGACAAATATTTAGAATTTAAAGCTTATTCAAAATGACCATAGAAGAAGTTGAAAATAAAATTATTGAAGAATTTTCCTATTTTGACGATTGGATGGACAAATACGCCTATATTATTGATTTAGGCAAAACTGCCCCCATCATTGACGAAGAATATCGAAAAGATGAATATCTGATAGAAGGCTGCCAATCAAAAGTTTGGCTACAAGCCAACTACAATGACGGCAAACTTTATTTCAAAGCCGATAGTGATGCAATTATCACCAAGGGTATTATATTTTTGCTGATACGCGTACTATCGGAACGAACACCTCAAGAAATTTTGGATGCAAAATTAGATTTCATCAATCAAATCGGACTGACTTCACACCTCACTCCAACACGTAGCAATGGTTTGCTATCCATGATTAAGAAAATTAAATGCTATGCTCTAACCTATCAAAATCAATAACATGATCGATTTCAACAACATTTCACCGGAACAAGAAAAGATTGTAGCAATTTTAAAGGATGTTTACGATCCGGAAATTCCCGTCAACATTTGGGAAATGGGGTTAATATACGACATTCAAGTTAATGAACACGAAGTTTATATTCTAATGACTTTGACAGCTCCCAATTGTCCGGTAGCAGAAACACTCCCTTCTGAAGTAAAAAATCGGGTAATGTCAATACCGGGAATTACATCTGTAAAAGTAGATATCACTTTTGAACCCATGTGGGATATTGACAGAATGAGTCCTGCTGCCAGATTGGAATTGGGGTTGGACTAAAAATTGCTAAAAATGACAATAAAAAAATGCGAGATATTTTCTCGCATTTTTTTTGTACTACTTTTGTAAAACTTATCGTACCAAATTCAAGGTGTCTTGTGCTATTACCAACTCTTCATCAGTTGGGAAGACTACAACAGTTACTTTGGAATCAGGAGTGGAAATTACTTGAGCATCTCCTACAGTGGCTTCGTTGATTGCCTTGTCTATGGAAATACCTAAAAATTCCATATTAGAAAGAATAGGTTCACGCATAAACCAAGCATTTTCTCCGATACCACCTGTCATCACTACCATATCTACACCATTCATAATTGCAGTATAGGCACCTATATATTTTTTTACTCTATGAGCAAACATATTAAAAGCATAAGTGCAACGTTCGTCACCTGCATCTCTGCCTGCACGTACATCACGCATATCTTGTTTGCCTCCGCTTATACCTACCAATCCTGATTTTTTGTTGAGTATGGTATTCAACGTTTTCATGTCTAAATTTTCTTTTTCTGCCAAATAGATAAGAGCACCTGCATCCAAATCACCACAACGGCTACCCATTACCAAACCTTCCAATGGAGTGAATCCCATAGAAGTATCAACCGATTGACCATTTTTAATGGCGGCTATAGATGCTCCGCTACCCAAGTGACAGGTGATAATTTTCATATTTTTCCAATCCTTGCCAATCATTTTAGCAGCGTTTTCTGCTACATATTTATGGCTGGTACCATGGAATCCATAACGACGAAGACGATATTTTTCATAATATTCGTAAGGAATGGCATATAAATAGGATTCAGCCGGCATGGTTAAATGGAAAGATGTATCAAATACGGCAGTCATAGGCACATTGGGCAATACTTTTTGCATAGCTCGTATGCCGGCCACGCTACCCGGAATGTGCAAAGGAGCAATATCTTTCAATTTTTCTATTTCTTTGATTACTTCTTCTGTAATAACTACACTTTGAGAAAATTTTTCTCCGCCATGAGCTACACGGTGACCAACAGCGTTGATTTCTTTCAAATCACTGATAACTCCCATTTTGGAATCGGTTAAAGCCTTTAACACCAAATTGATGCCTGCTACATGATCAGGAATGGGCAGTTGTTCGTAGTGTTTTTCACCATGGTATTTGTGAGTGAATTCACCCATTTCCAAACCAATTCTTTCAATTAAACCTTTTGCCATTACTTTGGCATTGTTGTCCATATCTATCAATTGATATTTGATAGAAGAACTTCCACAATTTAAAACTAATATTTTCATTTTACACTTATTTATTTTATTTCTTATTTTCTATTTTTATACTATTATTTATTTTTAGTTATCCTTTGCAAATTTGAGAATTAATATTTTTGTATCGGTATATATTTTTGCAAAATAAATACCACATGCCAAATGTCTAACATCTATATCCTTTTGACTATCATTCACTTCGTCAAAGACAAGAAGTTTCTTGCCGTCCAAGGCAATTATTTCAATTCTTGACATAATTTCATGACCTTTAGTTGAAATGGAAATTGTATTGTTGGTAGGATTAGGAAATATTTTGCAATCGATGACCGGATGGTCAACAATGGCATCATCTATTATTGTATCATCAACTACACTGGTAATGGCATTATATTTTTCTTGAGCGGCATTGGCACCTTGCTGCAACTCCAACAAATTGTTGCCAATGATAATAGCATAGGCAATTGTAATCGTATCCATGGATGCTATTTGCATAGGTCCATAGGTTGTCATGGTACTTACATCGTTGCCATTTGCTGCCAATCCTGCCTCCAAACGATTGGTTGTTAATGCATTATATATTTGCAAATCGGTAATGCCATTTGAAATTTTCATGCTCAAATTGCCACCGTCATTGTCAAAAGCATATACTTTGGTAGGATAGTTTGATAAAAATTTTACTCCTACCATTTGTCCGTCAAAGATAGAATAAGTGTACGACATTCTTGTATTAGCATCATACATCACACGATTGGAAGTGGAAATGCCAATATCCCAATCCATAAACAAAGCTGCATACAAATTGTCAATTGCAGTAACACTTTTGTTAATCATGGCAAATTGTTGTATGGTCGTACCTTTCAAATTGCTATCTGTCCACGCATAAGCAGTATGAATGGTTTCTATGTCAAATTTATTTCCTCCTGCATTGGCATCATTGAAAATGGTTTCTACCTGCATGTCGGCAACAGCATCTTCTACTACAAAATGAGGAGCAACAACATTAACCATTTCGTTGCCATGCAACGACAAGGCAATATTGTCGGATATTCTTGAAGAATTGTTACCAAACAAGAAAGAACCATGATTTAACATACTCACAACTGTTGTTTTGCTGGTAATACCTTGACCATATTTATAATAATTGTCAGCATACCCCATTTTGCCACAATTAGTCATGGTAAAAATTTGTTCGTTGGTATCTATAACAACGACATCACTCAAGCGAATGCAAACATATTGAAAACCCAGATAAGTAGTGCTGTCATAATATTCCAAACGAATGGGAATTTCCTGACTTTCGGTCATATCTTCTGTTAAAACAATATCAATAACCGCATCGGTATATTGTGTCTTACCCATCATTGCCAGGGTGCCAATATGTAAAGTATCGTTCACCAATATTGCTTTTTCCGACCTCGTTGAGGCAACCACTTTGGCATTGTCGGCAGGAGCAAGATAATTGGTAAAATTACCATAAATATGAATAGTGTCTCCCATTAATTTATCCTGCTTATTATAATTAATGTCAGACATTTCCAAAGAAGGCTGCAATACATCCGTCAAAGCACGATAGGCATTCACACGACCGGCTCCCATTTGTCCGTAATAGTTGCTATTATTACCGATGGTGTCAATTGGGTCAGCAGTGGCTTTAATACGATGTATAATTTGTTGTGGAGTAAAATTCGGATAAGCCGATTTTACCAATGCTGCCACACCTGAAACAATGGGTGCCGAAAACGAAGTGCCGTCAGAGGTGCCATAAGAAGACCCCAAACAAGAATAGACAGCTTTGCCGGGTGCCATAATGTCCACAGTATAATCATAAGTGGAAAAATCTGCCTTTTCATCGGAGATATTGGTGGCGGCAACACTTAAAACATTGTCATATCCGGCAGGATAGAAAGTATATTGTCCGTTGGTATTGCCGGCGGCAGCTACTACCAAGGCTCCACGATTAAAAGTGGCATAGTTGATAATATCCTGCCCATAAGGATCGTACGGACTAATGCCTCCCCACGAACAATTGATAATTTGACAGCCATGATCTGCAGCATAGACAATTGATTCATAGCCTCCTACTAATCCGAGTGTGGAATTTTGATTGCAGACAGGCAAAAACTTACAGCGGAATCCCACTCCTGCCAACTCTGAACCATTATCGGTAGTGGCAGAAGAAATGCCGGCAACAAAAGTACCATGAATGACAGTACGATAAATGTTGCCATTATTATTGACTATATTCCAACCATAATAGTTGTCCACAAAACCGTCGTTGTCGTTGTCAATACCGTCTATCGGGTCGGCATAGTTGTATTTGATATTAGACATAATGTCCACTACCGTTGTATCCAAACCGGAATCTGAAATACCTATCACCACATTGGTGTCTCCTTGACAAATATTCCATGCATCGTAAGCTTGAATAGTATTCAAATGCCATTGGCTTTCCACACGACTATCGCTGGGCACATACAGATTGTAGTGCAAATATTTGGGTTGCACATATTCAAAGCAACCCGTTTTCATCAACTCATCTATCACTTTGTCGGAATTGGCATCCGCTACCAAAGTATAGAATAAAGACAAATCCACCATCCGGCTATTGGCTTTATGCGTTAGAGCCTGATGAGTGGGAAAGGTTCTTTCTATGGATATAGTAGAAGATTGCAATGCGGTGGAAATACTTTTTTGCAATAAAGTTGTTCTACAATTTTCCTTCAATTTTAAAATGTAAGTATTAGGAACTACATGAACTATTTGTTGTGCAACAATAGCACATTGTACACCTATGATGACCACTATCAAAAAAAGTTTCTTTTTCATGGTAGAAGATTAAAATGCAAATGTACAAAAAAGTTGTGAGTTATGGAATAAAATCAAGAAGTTTTATTTAAAAAAAAGAGGTGCAATGCACCTCTTTTTTATTTTTTGTTGAGTAATTCCTTTTTCTTCTTCTCTATCAATGACAATTTTTCTTTCAATTTGTCAATTTCCTGTTGCTTTTGAGCATTCTTTTCTTCCAATTGTTTTTTCAACGTTTCTGCACTCTTCGATTTTGCAAAAGAGATAAGATTATTGTCCCACAATCTAATTTCTTCTGACAATTCATTGATACGTTGTTGCAATTGCTCTTGCATGCCTTTCAATTTTTTAGCCGCTTGTTTTTCTTTATTGGCGTCTTGCATGTCTTCTATGCATTTTTCAACACGACTTTCGAATGTTTCTTTCTTTTCTTCTGCTACATTTCCTTTTATTTCAGCAAATTTTTGCTTGATAGCCGTTTGAAAATCATTCCAAAGTTGATTTCTTGTTTCAGATGTTGTTGCACCTATTTCTGTCCAGCGTCTTTGGAATTCCTGCATAGCTTCTAAATCAGCATCTTGCTGGTTGGCAAGAGCATAATCCTTCACTTCTTGAATGAGGGCTTCCTTTTTGGCTAAATTTTCTGTCATATTGGCTACATTCTCGGTATAATGAGCTTCTTTTGCGGCAAAAAATTCATCACATGCTTTGCGGAAACGAAGCCACAATTCTTCCGACTGCTTACGAGGAATGTTTCCTATGGTTTTCCATTCTTGTTGCAATTCTTGTATTTCTTTTGTAGCTTGTCTCCAATCTGTACGTATAGCAATGGCTTCTGCTCTCATACAGATATTGATTTTCATATTGATATTGTTCGCATAGTTCTCTTTGGCTTTCTTGAAGAATTCTTTTCTGTCTTCAAAAAATACATTCATTTTTTTATGAAAGCGATCCCACACTTCTTCATGAACACTCTTTGGAGCTGGTCCTAAGGTCTTCCATGCTTTGAACAATTCATTGACTTTGTCGGTAGTTTCAGTTAGAACTTTGACAGAAGACTTATAGTCTTTTGACAACAATTCATCCAATTGATCACACAATGCTAATTTGGCTTGATAGTTTTCTTCTTGCTCTTTTAGCATTTGTGTATATTGTTCTTTGTGTTTTTGGTTGATTTGATCGGAAGCTGCTTTAAATCTATTCCACAATTCGTCCTTCTTTTCTTCTTCTACTGCACCAGTTTCTTTCCATTCTTGGTGATACTGTTGTAAAAGTTTGAAAGCTTTTGATACCGAATCTTCCAAAAGAAGGGCTTCTGCCTTTTCACACAATTCTATTTTACGCTCTAAATTCTTCTTCAAATCCAAATTTCTCAATTCACGATTGATTTTTACTTTGTTGAAGAATTTTTCCACATAGAAATGATAAGTTTGCCACAAATCGTTGACACTGGCTTGCGGAACTGCACCTATCTCTTTCCATTTGGCTTGCACTTCGTTGAAGTGGTCATATATTTGTTTAAGCGATTCGTCTGCATCTACCAGCACCTTCAATTCGTCTAATAAGGCCTGTTTTTTTGCCAAATTTTCTAATTTTTCTTTCTCTTTGTCTTCTTCCTGTTTAGCTTTGGCAGCTTTGTAGCGTCCAAAAACATCATCAAACTTTTTGTCTGTTTCGTCCGGCTCAAAGGTATATTCCTCAACATTGCCGCCATTATCTATAAAAGCCTTTTTGGCTTGATCTTTTTCTTCTTTCAATAACATTAAAAAACGACTTCTCAACAAGGAAACTTGTCGTTTAATTTTGGTAATATCCGGTTCTTGCAACAATTTTTCAAATTCCGACACCAACTCTTCTTTGCTACAATGGTCAAACATATCGTCTGAAATATTTTCTTCCACAGTTTCTGTGGGAGTCTCGACCGATGCTTCTTGAGGGTTTTCTACTTTGGGTTCGGTTGAAGTCGGTTCAGCAGTTGTTGCCTCTTCAATTACTTCCTGCACTGATTCTGGAGTGACGTTTTCTTGTTGATTAACGTCTTGATGTTCAACTTTTTCAGTTTCTTCGTTCATTTTGTTTGTCTCTTCCATATTATAAATATTTTGGGACGGGTGTTATTTAATTATGTAGTTAAAAATTTTCTTTATTTTTCCATTCGGAAACGAAATGGCAAAGGTACAACTTTTAATTGAAACGAAAAATAGATACAACAAAAAAAATTTTATCCGTTTTTTTGACTCCACTTTACCGAACATTTTGTCCTTTGCCAACATAATATTTACTTCACTTTCATAGATAGTGCAAAAAATATACCAAATTGCTCATCATGTTTTCTCCTTTAATTGCACTAAATTTCTTTTAGGCTAAATTTTTTCCCCTCAACTTTGCTCCACCTCATTTTATAGTAAAAAAATCTCCATTTTTCTTTGCCAATTCTCAATATAAAATGATATCTTTGCAGTTTATTCTATAGGAGGAAAAAAAGTAAGTGGCAAAACTTATGAAATATTATAAAATATTGATTTTATGGTTATCGCTTAGTATTGTATGCAGTGCTTGCCAAAAGAAAAAGCCCGCCTATCAACCCAAAGTGGATGCCAAAGAAGTAAAAGAAATCGCTAAATCGATAGATACAAAAGTCTTTCGTTATGAATTGGCATTGCAGCAACTTTCTCCCGATAGTTTGCAATATCAACTCAATCAAATGAGAGACGACTATGCTTTTTTGCTCGGTGACACCGTTACTGCTGCAGGTGCCCGACAAATCAGCAATTATCTCAAAGACCCCACCATCAAAAAATTGTACAAACAATCCAACAAAGTTTTTGCAGATTTTGCTCCATACAAAGAAGCTTTCGATTCTGCTTTTACTTTGATGAAATACTATTTTCCTCAAGCCACCATTCCTCGTGTTTACACCGTTATCACCGGTCTTTACTACGAAATGCCCATCATGTGCTATGATAGTGCCATAGTTGTTTCCCTAGATTTGTATTTAGGTAGCAACTACCCTATATACAAACAATTAGGTCCAAATGTGCCACAATACATATATAGACGTTTTGCTCCTGAATATTTGTTGCCGGATTGTTTTAAAGAATTGGCATACAACTACATTGACTTTCCTCAAGCAACATCGGTTTTAGATGAAATGCTTATAGACGGAAAAAGAATGCTTTTTGCCCAATTGCTATTGCCAAATACTTCCGATACATTAATATTCGGCTATCCTCACAACAAACTACAATGGGCTGTCAACAACGAATCGATGATTTGGTCTTATCTCATCAATAACAATTTGTTATACAACAAAAACAAACAAACCATTAGAGAATTGATAGGAGAAAAACCTTTCACTTCGTATTTTGGCAACAATTCTCCGGGGAAAATCGGCTCATGGATAGGCTGGCAGATATGCCGTTCTTGGATAGCCAACAATCCTGACAAACCTATCAGCGATATGTTGTTGGAGAAAGACTCGCAGAAAATTCTCAATGAATCAAAATATAAACCTAAAAAATAGCAAGTATGGGAATACTCATGTTCATGGATTTTATTAAGCTCACCTTCATTGATGTGATTGACATTTTGTTGGTGACATACTTGTTTTTTTATCTCTACAAAATCATTAAAGGAACCGTTGCCTTTAATATTTTTATCGGCTTACTCATCTTATATTTGCTATATTATATTGTAGCATTGCTGAATATGGAATTGCTATCGGAATTGTTTGGACAATTCATTTCCGTCGGTTTTATTGCTTTGATTATTCTTTTTCAACCCGAAATTCGGCAATTTCTACTCTATATCGGCAAAAGCAACCCCTTGAACAAAACCAATATCTTGCGGTGGAGAGCCAGCGAGAGAATCAATGCTTTGCCCAAAATCGGCACCATTGTCAAGGCATGCAAGCACATGGCCGGCACCTATACAGGTGCATTGATTATTATTGCTAAAGAACATCAATTGGAAGAATATGTACAAACGGGTGAACGCATTGAGGCGGATACTTCGGAAGAATTGATAGAAACTATTTTCTTCAAAAACACACCCCTACACGACGGAGCCCTTATCATCAACAAACAAATGATGGTGGCAGCACGTTGCATTCTGCCGGTTACACAAAGAGATGTTCCTTCCGAATTAGGACTTCGCCACCGCTCCGCCATTGGCATTACCGAACAAACAGATTGTATTGCTGTGGTGGTTTCTGAACAAACAGGTAGCATATCCTACTGCATAGAAGGACATATTACAAGAAATGTAACACCCAAAGAATTGGAACAATTCCTTAAAAAACAATTTTTAACAAGTCAATAAACATATAGAAATGAACAAATTAGATACTACATTACCTTACAAAATTGCCGACATCGGTTTAGCCGATTGGGGCAGAAAAGAAATAGAGGTTTCTGAAAAAGAAATGCCGGGTTTGATGGCTTTGCGAGAAAAATACGGCAAAGAAAAACCTTTGAAAGGAGTTAGAATCTCCGGTTCTTTGCACATGACCATTCAAACGGCTATTTTGATAGAAACATTGGTAGCATTAGGAGCAGATGTCCGTTGGGCAAGTTGCAATATATTCTCCACACAAGACCATGCCGCTGCTGCAATTGCTGCAACAGGAGTGCCGGTATTTGCATGGAAAGGCGAATCGCTGGAAGATTACTGGTGGTGTACTGCACAAGCACTTTCTTTCCCTAACCATCTCGGACCTCAACTAATCGTGGACGATGGAGGTGATGCTACATTGTTGATACACAAAGGTTTCCAAGCAGAAAAAGATCCTTCTGTTTTAAATGCCACCCCTTCCAATCACGAAGAAGGTGTGATACTGCAAACCTTGAAGCAAATAGCACAAGACGAGCCAAACAAATGGTCAAACATAATCAAAGATTTGAAAGGTATTTCTGAAGAAACAACCACCGGCGTACATCGTTTGTATCAAATGATGGAACGACATGAATTGTTAGTGCCTGCCATCAATGTCAACGATTCGGTAACAAAATCTAAATTTGACAATCTATATGGATGCCGTGAATCATTGGCAGACGGCATCAAGCGGGCAACCGATGTGATGATAGCCGGCAAAGTAGTGGTTGTACTCGGTTATGGCAATGTCGGCAAAGGTTGTGCCCAATCTATGCGTAGCTATGGTGCCAGAGTATTGGTAACTGAAATTGACCCTATATGTGCCTTGCAAGCTGCTATGGAAGGTTTTGAAGTCACCACTATGGAAGAAGCTGTCAAAGAAGGCAATATCTATGTAACCACTACCGGCAACTGCGATGTGATTACCATTGACCACATGAAAAACATGCTCGACCAGTCTATTGTCTGCAATATCGGACATTTTGACAACGAAATACAAGTAGAGCAATTAGAGGCTTTCCCCGGCATTCAACGTCGCAATATAAAACCGCAAGTGGACGAATTTATTTTCCCTGACGGAAAATCAATTTTCTTGTTGGCGGAAGGTCGTTTGGTGAACTTAGGCTGTGCAACCGGACATCCTTCATTTGTCATGAGCAACTCTTTCACCAACCAAGTATTGGCACAAATAGATTTGTGGAAAAACAACTATCCTATTGACGTATATCGCCTGCCAAAACATTTAGACGAGGAAGTCGCCCGCCTGCATTTGGACAAATTGGGAGTAAAACTTACCACTTTGTCACAAAAACAAGCCGATTATATCGGTGTAAACATACAAGGACCTTACAAAGCCGAACATTATAGATATTAAAATTGAGCAAAATTGATTTTTATAAAAGAAAAAATTGTATCTTTGCAACGAAAAAATTTGATTCATTAATAATATAAAAAAGATATATGCAAAAGTTACTTTTATTAGGAGATGAAGCAATCGCACAAGCATTTATCGATGCCGGCGGAAGTGCTATCAACAGTTATCCGGGAACTCCTTCCACACAAATTACAGAATATGTAATGAAGTCAAAAGATGCACAAGCAAAAGGCGTCATCGCCAATTGGTGTGCCAACGAAAAGACGGCTTTAGAAGCGTCTATCGGCGTTGCCTATGCAGGCAAACGTGCCATGACTTGTATGAAACATGTGGGATTAAATGTATGTGGAGACCCATTTATGAATGCCGCCATCATTGGTACAAAAGGGGTGGTGATAGTAGTTGCTGACGATCCAAGTATGTTCTCTTCTCAAGACGAACAAGACAGCCGTTTCTATGGTCATTGGGCAATGATTCCTATGTTGGAACCATCTAACCAACAAGAAGCTTACGATATGGTATTTTATGGTTATGAAATATCAGAAAATTTAGGCACTCCTGTTCTGTTGAGAATTCCTACTCGTTTGGCACATAGCCGTGCCGGTGTTGTCCGCAAACCTGCCAGAGCACAAAACGACTTGAAAGAACCTGCAGACGCCAGTTCTTTTGTATTGCTCCCTGTTAATGCAAAACGCCTTTATAGAAATTTGATTGACAAGCAAGCATCGTTCACTCAAGCTTCAGAAACATCCGGCTATAACCAATATATTGCCGGTACTGACAAAAAAATCGGTATCATCACTACCGGCATTGCCTACAACTATTTGATGGAAAATTTCAAAGACGGAAAATGCCCTTATCCGGTGGTAAAAGTCACCCAATATCCTTTGCCATTCAATATGATTAACAAATTGTATGACGAATGTGAAGAAATATTGGTATTAGAAGATGGACAACCTTTTGTAGAAGAATTGGTAAAAGGCTTTTTAGGCAAAGGCAAACGTGTTTTTGGTCGTTTGGACGAAACCATCCGCAGAGATGGAGAATTGAATGCGGAAAAAGTGGCAAAAGCATTGGGTATGCCTGTCCCCAGCGGTGCCGCAGTACCTAGTGTTGTTACCAACCGCCCTCCTGCTTTGTGTCAAGGATGTCCTCACATTGACAGCTATACTGCTTTAAATGCTGTTATGGCTAATTACAAAGACGGAAAAGTATTTGGCGACATAGGTTGCTACACATTAGGTTTCAATATGAAAGCCATCAATACCACCGTTTGTATGGGTGCATCCATCACCATGGCAAAAGGTGCTGCTGAGGTGGGAATATTCCCTTCGGTAGCCGTTATCGGAGATGGCACGTTCGGTCACAGCGGAATAACCGGTTTGTTGGATTGTGTCAACGAAAAAGCCAATGTGGTAGTAATGATTTTAGATAATGATATAACAGCTATGACAGGTGGTCAGCCATCATCGGCACACTGCAAGATAGCCGAAATTTGCAAAGGTTTGGGTGTTGACCCGGCCCATATTCGTACCATTGAACCTCTCAAGAAAAATCATGAGGAATTTGTAAAAATATTGGAAGAAGAAATTGCTTACAACGGTGTATCTGTAGTTATTCCACGTCGTACTTGTTTGGTTGAATTAAAAAAACATTTAAAAAAATAGGAAGATGAAAAAAGATATCATATTATGCGGAGTCGGTGGAGACGGTATAGTTTCCGTAGCAAAAATTATTTCTGACGCAGCCCTCAATATAGGTCTCCATGTAAAACAATCTGAAATTCATGGTATGTCACAACGTGGAGGTTCTGTATTTTCACATTTAAGACTTTCCAGTGAACCTATTTTTGCAGATGTTATTCCGGAAGGCAAAGCCGACATTATTTTGTCAAGCGAACCTATGGAAGCACTACGCTATCTGCCATTTTTGAATGCAGACGGCTGGGTGATTACCAATTCCGACCCTTTCATTAACATCAACAACTATCCGGCCATAGAAAATATCATGGCAGAATTGAAGAAGATAAAACATTGCGTAGCCTTCAATGCAAACGACATTGCCAAGACAGTAAAAGCACGTTCCAATATGGTGTTGCTCGGTGCAGCTGCCCCTTACTTGGAAATTGACTTTGCTGAATTAGAAAATGCCATTCGCAATATCTTTGGTCGTAAAGGTGAAGATGTTGTCAATGCCAACATCGCTGCCATTAAGGCAGGTAGAGAAGTAAAATAATCTCACATTCATAACACTAAATTTTTTCATAAGGAGTGCGCCCGCACTCCTTTTTTTATGAGATACTATAAAATATGAGATATCATTTTATAATTTGTGGTGAAAATGAAATTTTATAGATTAATCCCCCTTGGTCCCATTAAGGCGATGTCTTGATTGTGGGCTACGGTTCAGCAAAATCCAAATAAATTTGGTTCTGCACTCTCCTTGCACCACAATTAAAAGGGGGAATATTCCCCCGGCCCGTACACAAGGTTATTTTTCTTTTTGCTGCCAATTCGACAACAATCTTTTAAAATACTTTCCGCTCAATCGGTTAGCCCAACTTTCGGTATAAAAGCAATAATACGACACTTTCTTGTTTTTCCGATAGCGTCTGAAGCACGGAAGTCCACACCATACTGCCGAAGGCAAAGCAATAAGCAAAACATACAATGGCCCCAATAGTAAAGACTGCCGCGTGTGACCGTATTCATGTTGCAATGTCGGCAATATTTTACCGGACTCTGCATCTGCATCGCGACCAAATGTGTCGGTTAAAAATATAAAATTACCCATGCCCATACTATACGACAATGACCAATACCTGACAAATGCCTTGTGATAGACAAAACACGGACGATGTTTAGGAATGCACAAAAACAGCAATGCCCCCGCTATATTTTGAAGTAGGCACCAAGTTGTCTGCAAAACCCAAAAACCTACATTCCTTAACTTATTCATGTGAATACTCCTAATAGTCAATATGAAAAATTACAATATTCAAATTATTGTGCAATATTTCTTTGTATGTCACCCCGCAATTGTCGGATGCGAATTCTGGCTTCACCGGCATAGATACTGTCAGAATGGTCGTTGAGAATTTGCTGGTACAAATCCATCGCCAAGACACTGTTTTTTAAATAGTATTCTTGCAATTGTGCCCGCTCAAACAAAGCATCATCGGTGAGCAAATCGTTAGGATAATTAAAGACAATATTTGCCAAAAGGTTGTCGGCAGTATTATAGTCACCTGTTTGCTTTGCAATTTTTGCCTTCAAAAACCATACATCGTCGGTGAGCGCATGATTGCCGGCAATGCTATCCAAAAACAACAAAGCCCGCTCGTTTTGATGGTGTTCCACCAAGAACGAGGCAATGGCAAATTGTTGCAAGGAGCGATCCAAGCTGTCTTCTTCATCGTAATTGTCTTTTATCAACAAGGATAAATACAAGGCATCGTTGGCGACCATTTTTGAGGTGGCAGCCCGCAGGACATCCAATTGGGCTTTGGCCCATTCTATCTCTCCAAGCATCAAAGAGATATTGGCATTGTTAAGTTTTGCCAACGAACCTAAAGTATCGTTAGGCAGATTTTTTTCCACTTGAGCATTCAGCAACATGGCTTCCCAGATGTTATCGTCCAATATCATCAATTGTGCCAAATCCAATTTGGCAAAGGCAATATCTTGTGGTTTGAGCGTAGTGCTGTTCTGACAGTTGTCCAACATGACTATAGCTCCTTTCACATCGTGTTGCCGGTCTGCCTTGAAAGCTGCCCAGCGACGATAAAGCGAAAAATTGTACGATGCCAAAGGATATGTTTCAAAATATTTCTTCAACTGACTGTTCAAGTCATTTATTGACTGCACATCGGAGATATTGTCTTCCACTATTTGTTTTAAACGAACATCTAAGATAGCCATTCTCGCCTCCCGTCCATAAACTGTGGCATCGCCCATTCCCACAATGTATTTATAACCATTGATGGCAGTTGTATAGTCCTTGTTGGCGGCTGCCAAATTGGCAACCTCATATACGGTGGCACCTGCGGTGTTATATTGTCTGTCGAATGCCTGTGCCTGCTTCAAGGCCATGGAGAAATCTTTTTCCTGCATAGCATACCATATCACCAATTCGTTGTAGACCTTGTTGTCGGTATTTTTGTTGACAGCTTTTAATATCTGTTGGCGGATAACATTTCGTTTAGCATGATCGGAATCGTCTATCCACCAATTCAGCAACGCCGATTCCACATACGACACCATGTTGGGCTCTGCTTGTAGCAAGAGTATATATTCCTGCATGGCTTTTTCATATTGTCGTACCGATTCATAGATGGCTGCCAATGGCAAAGCATAAGTATGTTCCTTGAAAGAAATGGCACGCCCGTGCAGATAGGTATTGACGGCATAGTCGGTCAATTGATAGCTAAGAAAATTGTTGGCCAATTCATCTATCAAAGACGACTGGTTGGTAATGCCGGCAATGCAAGATTCGTATTGTCGTTTGGCTTTGCCGCTTTCATTTTGAAGTCCATAAATATACCCCAAATCTACTTGGTATTTACTGATGATAGGATAGTTTTTTATCTGTTGCCGGACAATTTTTTCTGCCGTTTTGTATTGCTTTGTTTGTATAAGGCACTGAAGATAATGGCTATAGTAAAAATCCGTCTGATTTTTGTTGTACAATTGTGCATATATTTCCACGGCTTTGTCGTAGGCTTGCTCTTGAAAATATTGCATTGCCAATTTATCTTGGGAATTGTCGGCGGGCTGTGCCTTTACTGACAACACTGCCAACAACAGCAAAATCGAAAGCCATATTTTCTTTTGTTTCATTTTGCAAAAGTAGCATTTTTTTGGCAAATTTCCACCTCTTGACAGATTCAATCATTTCATTTTTACCACAAATCTCCGATGCCAAGCAAAAAAATAGTTTTTCTCAAAAAAAAATTGTATTTTTGCTTTTTCACTCAATCATGGAAAAAAGTAAACCGATATCCAAGAAAAAATTAGTCGTCAAAGTGCTTATAGCAGTGGTGTTGTCCATGCTATTTACCGTCTTTAGCGCCCAATTTATTCCCTCTATCATGATCGGAAAAATTCAATTTGAATATGTAATAGCTTTGCTTTTTTACCTTGTTTTATTGATATTTCTTTCTCTCAAATACGAAAAAATCTTTGCCCTTACTTCGGGTATTTTGACAGCCATAATATTTGTGATGATGGTTTTCAACATTGGTTGGGATGAAACATCTATTTATAAGAGTTCCTTTTTAATATTCGGCAAAAGCCAATCCTCTTATCAAAAAACCGACATCAAGGCAGCAGAACATGCTATCACTCCGCACATCAGCCTGCAAAAACGAATCCAACAGTCTGTCAACAGCAAGGATTCCACAGTCCGCCTGTTTGCAGTGGAGCATTCTCTGCTCTATTTCAACGAATACTACGGAAAATATCGGCAAATCTGTCGCCAATTTTCTTTGGTGAAATACATCAAAGACAACTTTAAATATGTAAAAGATCCTGCCAACTTTGACTATTTTGCATCACCGACCGAAAGCATACAAGTGATGGCAGGCGACTGCGACGACTACAGCATTCTCATGGCATCTGCCATGGGTGCCATCGGTGTAAAAATGCGTATCATCTGGACAGAAGGACATGTCTATCCGGAAATGTGTTGCGGCGACAAAACCTCTTTTGACAAATATGTCAATGCCATCTACCTTTTCTTCACCGACGAAGTGGAAGGAAAACCTATCAACTACCGTTTAGACAAAGACGGCAACTATTGGCTCAATTTAGACCTTACCGACTACTATCCGGGCTCCAAATACTATTCCGATGTAGTCCTTTCCATCATCTATATGAAATAATTGGCCGAAATAACTGTTTTTCCCATATTTTTCATAGTCAAATGGAACTAAAAATGGCAGGAAACTGATGTTTGTTTCAAAAAAAATATTGTAATTTTGCAGCATGGAAGACATCTATCTATTAGCCATAGAAAGTTCTTGTGACGACACATCTGCAGCCGTGTTGAAAAACAACGAATTGCTGTCCAATGTGATTGCTAGTCAAGCTGTACACGCCCAATATGGCGGAGTGGTGCCGGAATTGGCATCGCGTGCCCACCAACAAAATATCATTCCCGTAGTTACAGCCGCCTTGCAAGATGCCCACATTGACAAAAGCCAATTGTCGGCAGTGGCTTTCACACGGGGTCCCGGATTGTTAGGGTCGTTGTTGGTAGGAGTTTCTTTTGCCAAGGCTTTCGCCTATGCTTTGGATATTCCTTTGATAGAAGTGGACCATTTGCAAGGGCACATTCTTTCGCATTTCATCAAAAAGGATACGCCTGCTCCCAAGTTCCCTTTCCTCTGCCTTTGTGTGTCGGGAGGACATACGCAGATACTCAAGGTGAACGATTTTTTCAATATGGAAGTTATCGGCACCACCATTGACGATGCCGCAGGAGAAGCCTTTGACAAAATTGCCAAAATATTAGGTTTGCCCTATCCGGGCGGACCTTATGTGGACAAACTCGCCAAAGACGGCAATCCTGACACTTTCCGTTTCAGCAAAGCCAACATCCCCGGCTACAACTATAGCTTCAGCGGTTTGAAGACTTCTTTTTTGTACTTTCTCCGCGATAGATTGGCAGAAGACGAGCATTTTATCGAACATCACCTCAACGATTTATGTGCCTCAGCACAAAAAGCCATTATCGACTCCTTGACAAAAAAGTTGATTTTGGCAGCAAAACACTTAAATATCAAAGAGATTGCCATTGCCGGCGGCGTATCCGCCAACCACGGTCTCCAAGAAGAATTGCTTCGCTTGGCAAAACAATACGGCTGGCATGTACACATTCCCACTTTGAAATTGAGTACCGACAACGCTGCCATGATAGGCATTGCCGGCTACTATAAATTTCTCCGGCACGATTTCTGCGGCATTGACGCCATCCCCTATACCAACAGCCAACATTAGCCATCACCGATTTCTGCTGCATTTCTTGCAAAGATTTCACTTAACATTTTTTTGTTTATTAACAAGTTGCCATATACGCTGTCGGCATAAAAAAAACACCTACTTTTGCCATATAAAATATTTATTCTGTGGGAAGATTTTTTTTGATATTGTTGCTGATAGTCGTCACCGCCAATCTCTGCGGACAGCAAAGTTATCGTACACAAAAAGATTTCACCTACTATTTTGAAAGAAAAATTCCTGACCACCAAGCTGTTTTTTCTTTAGACAGCACCCACTCCTCTCCCGATTTTTTCAAATACCACGTGCAATATGCACTAACAGTGGTCTCAACGGACAGCATGTGCCACTATCGGGTGGCGGAACTACAGCACGACAACAATTGCGATATCCGCTATCGCGATTTCCTCATCAAAGATTCCATTTATCTCTCTTGCTGTGGATTGCGAGTGGAATGTGCTATGAATCAGGTTAAAAAAATCTACGAATACCAGCCAAAGCCTGCCGACAATAACAGCCCGTGGCTGTATGAAGTTTCGGTTTCGGCCAAAGGCGATAGCATTGTGAATGTCAGCATGGATATGCTCAATGTACAATTCTGCTTCGACAGCATCAGTCGGCAATGCCTTGCCGGCAAACTGCAGCAGATAGACGGCTATTATCTTTGCGACAGTATTTTCCAAAGTCTGCAGCGACAATTAGACGCCATGGATACCACCCTTGTAGATAGATTTCCTCTTTACAAATTCACCCTCAACGACATAGACAAGCAAATTGCCACTATTGACCGGCAACACTACGAGACTCTATTGGCGGAATCGGGTTTGGACAACCTGCCTTATTTGCGACAACGCTACCAAATTGTCAACCGTATGCAGACGCTCCGCCAGACGATAGAGCAAAAAGTTGCCAACATGGACGATTTGTTCTTCAACAAAGCCTGCAATTTTGAGCGAGACGGCAACACCTCCCAAGCTATTTTTTATTTTAAACGAGCCCTTGAATACAACCCCTCGCACTGCCATGCCATCGACCATCTCAGCACTATCTACACACAAAACAACCTTTTTCTTGACAACTTCCACCTCTGGCAGAACATCTGCGTCAGAAAAGAGAATCCGCCCTGCAAAGACATGATTGTCAGCAAAATATATGACAGTCTTTATACAAAAACCTCCCGTTTTATGGAGGTGAAAAATTACTATGACGCATTAAAAATGCTTGATACCATAGACTTGTTTTGCTCCATCATACCGCATGCCACCTGCGAAAAGGAATTTCCCGCCATGCGAACACAAGCACAGCAAGGCATTTATCATTCCTACCATGAAGTAATAGAAAAAGCATTAAAATACAATAAATTAGATTTATCACAGACCTATCTGTTCGGCTTGAACGACCTCATGCAGGAACACGGCAATGCTTGGCAAAATGATGCCAACTTTGTCCGTTTGGCAGAAGTCCTTGTCAACAAACGGCAACAGGCTGCCAAAGTACAAGCCAAGAAACGGCATTTTGAAGAGTCGCTGGCAGAATTACAGAAGGCACAAGGTTTCGCCGACTCTTTACATTATATTATTAATAGAGACTTCACTTCCGACTACCAAAATGCCTGCACCGGCATCTACCAACAAAAACTGCAAGCGATAGCAACACTGCAAAAGAAAGGCAACAGCCAGCAATTGAAATTGTTAGAAAAAGAAAAAGACGATTTCTATCACACCTACCAAGCCTATATCATTTTAGACCGCCCCCTCAACAATTCCGACTACGCACCCGTGGCAGAAGACGACAACCTTGCATTAGACACCACTGCCCTCAGATGGAGATTGAAACTGCTGTCCGACAACATACACCTATCCGATGTAGTACCAAACAACTACTCCCTTTTGGACTCCTTTATCCTATTGGACGATTTGCGGAAACTGCTGTGCGAACCCTACAGCCCTAAATTATCCTACTTGGTCAATACACGACTGAATCCCACTTTGGAAAATGCCTTGACGAGATATGAACAATTTTTGTGGACAAACGATTTTAAGTCAGCACAAACATTTGAAAATCATATCAATGATGTTTACCATAAATTTATTCCATATCTTTCACAAGCCGTAAAAGACAAAAAACAATCGCTGGAAAATATCAAGCAAAAACGTGTCAACCAATATCTTAACGAACAATATAGTTTGGCGGAATTGAAATGCAGGGACTTGACAGCTGCCAAAAACTATCTTGCCGCCTATCATTTGATGCAAGAACGACAACAGAAATTACAGCAAGAAGGTCTTGAAAACGAGAATTTTGAACGATATATCCATCGCATTGCCGACATTGCCGCCTACCAAGATTCTTTGCAGCAGATGGAAGTATGGCTCAACCTGAAACAATGGGACAAAGCCTTTGCCACTTATACTGCAGCATACAATTTATTCAATCAAGAAGGCCTGCAGAAATTCGGTGTCAGCAACGACAGCCTGTACATCTACCTATTGAAACACAACAAAACAGAAGCCATGTCGCAAGCCTGCACTTGGCTGCTGCAACACAACGACCGCCTACAATGTATGGCATGCTACTTTGCCATGAAGAAAAAACTGCTGACAACGGAGAAACAGCAGTTGTTATGGGCATCACAATGGAAGACATTCACCAATGACTTCAACTGGCTGACTGACTATCCTTTCACACAAGACGACCGCCACCTGTTGGAGCAACTGCTACCGAAAAAGACTTATAAAACCTTCCTTCAACAAATCCGTTAGCATGCACCCTTTCACCAACAATTTGACAGCATGGTATGAGCAACACCAACGCACGCTTCCATGGCGGGGAGAAAAAAATCCTTACAAGATATGGATTTCGGAAATTATCCTGCAACAAACCCGCATTGAGCAGGGTTGGAACTACTACCTGCAATTCATAGAGCATTTTCCCGATGTCGCCACCCTCGCATTAGCCGAAGAAGACGAAGTGCTGAAATACTGGCAGGGACTCGGCTACTACGGGCGTGCCCGCCATCTGCATGAAGGAGCAAAATATATCTACCACGACTGCAAAAATATCTTTCCCGACAACTACGAAGATATTTTGAAGATAAAAGGTGTAGGCACCTACACCGCCGCCGCCATCGCCTCCATGGCCTTCGACCTGCCCTATGCTGCCGTGGACGGCAACGGCTACCGCGTGCTGGCAAGGGTGTTCGGCGTGGACATACCCATTGACAGTAGCGAAGGAAAAAAATATTTCTTCGCCCTTGCACAACAACTATTAGACACACAACAGCCTGCCATCTTCAACCAAGCCATGATGGACTTCGGGGCACTGCAATGCAAACCACAACACCCCAACTGCGAAAACTGCTGTATGGCAGACTTTTGCCTCGCCTTTGCACAACAAACTGTTGACCAACTGCCAGTAAAGACAAAAAAAACACCGGTAAAAAACCGCTACCTTTACTATCTCCATATTGACAATCATTCTTTTACCTATATCCACAAAAGAGACTCGCACGACATCTGGGCGGGATTGTACGAATTTCCTTTGATAGAAAGCCCCAAGCCCCTTTCCATAGAGGAACTGCCGGCACAACAGGAATGGACCACCATTTTCCGACATTGCCAATATACCATCACCCATGTCGGAAAGGTGATTAAACACCAATTGACACATAGAACCATCTACGCACAATTTGTGAAAATCTCCATCCGCAGCGGCGAACCGCAATTTTCCTCCTCCATACAAAAAATTGCCGGCAACGATTTGCATCTGTTTCCCGTCAGCCGTTTAATGGAAATCGGCATACAATCATAATTTTCCCATCAAATGTAGGGACGTGCCATGGCGCGTCCCTACAAATATTCATTTTCAAATTCCATTGCAACAAAATCC
>DBXJ01000090.1:0-284 GCA_002309475.1 Bacteroidales bacterium UBA1215 | reverse complement strand
TGTACGGACGTGCCATGGCGCGTCCCTACAAATATCCATTTTCAAATTCCATTGCAACAATATCCATTCCCAAATCACAATATTTTCCCATTCGGATATTGGGACGTTTCATGAAACGTCCCCAAAAAAATACCAATTATCATAAAAACCTATCAAAAATCCCACACCCGTACGAACGTGCCACGGCGCGTCCCCACAAAAATTGCAATTTATTAATATATATGTAATCCATTTATACAATCCCACCCAAACGGAACAAAAATCCCCCGCCCTGCGGGCACCCC
>DBXJ01000027.1:2866-9318 GCA_002309475.1 Bacteroidales bacterium UBA1215 | reverse complement strand
AAACACTTTATCATTCTAAAGACAAGAGAAAATATTGAAATCTGGCACAAACAATCCTATCCTTATTCTACATTAATTATTAATAGTTTAGACAAAAACGAATTTCAACAACAGCATTTGGATTTTCAGATTGTTGAAAATAAAGATATTACATTTGAAAACAATCCCCAAACAGCCTATTTTGATTTAGATAAGATTCAATTTCCTTTGCAAATTCGCTCATGGCAAACAGGCGACTTTTTCTATCCTGTCAAGGGGAAAGGAAAAAAGAAACTCAGTGACTTTTTCACCGACCTGAAACTCAATAGCATTCAAAAACAAGACATTAAACTATTGACCAACTCACAAGATGAAATTTTATGGGTTATCGGGAAACGGAGTGACGACAGATTTGCCGTTCGAAAATCCACCAAAAAGATACTTATTATCAAATATTTATAAGTTTCTCTATAGTAAAAGTAAATTCTTTTTCCAATTTATTTCTATACTTGGCCAGCAATATATAATAAACGGCTAATACTGCTATTCCTATTAGTGCCGACAGCCAATCAGGAGCCGACAACAAATAGGCAATCAAAAATGCCACCACAAACACCACCATGGGTAATATATAGGCATATACAACAGCTTTTAATCCTGTATTTGTGGCAATACCTACACGCACCGTTTCTCCTACTGAAAAACGATTGCTTTCATCCGTTTTTATATCATATATCATTTCTTTTTTTTCAAAAGCACCGCAGGCACCGCGATTGTAGCAAGTTTCACACGCACTGCCTCTTTCTATCAACACCTTTACACTATCGTTATCGACAGACAATACTTTTGCAGTATGATAAATAATATTTGCCGACATTATTCACACAATTTATCTAAATATTCCCGCAATTGTTCTTCCGACTGCATACCGAGGACTACTGTAAGTTCCTGACCGCAAAAATACAAAGTCGGCATGCCTACAATGCCTAATTGATGTACGAATGGTTTCATATCATCAACATTTAATTCAAAAAAAGTTACTTTTCCTGCATATTCTTTGGCCAATTTTTCATAAGTAGGCATCATTTGTCGGCAAGGAGAACACCAGTCGGCATAAAAATCCACCACACATGGCATCGATTGCTTATAAGTCCAAGTGCCATTGACAGCCTCTGCCGGACACACCCATGCTTCAAATTCTGCAGCATTGCTTATCGGCACGACTTCGCCTGCCTCAAAAACTTTAGTTTCAACTACAGAAGTTGTTGGTTCTTCACTTTGAAATACCTCTTCATTCTCACTATTGCCGGCTTCATTTTTCTGTTTGTCATTTCCACACGACATCCAACATAAAGCACTAACTATCAATAAAAAAATGCTTGTTTTTTTCATATTTAAAAATCATTCAAAATACATGCAAAGATACAACTTTTTTAGGAAATTTTTGTTGACTAATTTTTTATTAATAAAAAATCATGAGTTATTTGAAAAAAAAATGATACTTTTACAAAAAATTTTTTATGAAGAAAATATTGCTTATCATTGTTTTTATAGCACTCATAATAAGTCTGCACGCTCAAGTATATGATTCATTTTCTGATGGAAACATTTCAGAAAATCCCGCTTGGTTTGGAGACACCAACGATTTTGTTGTCAACAATTCCGGAGAATTGCAACTCAATGCGAGTGCATCCGGCACCAAGTATCTGTCCACGGCATCGCAAACATTCGGCACCATGGAATGGCAATTTAGGATAAAACTCAATTTCTCGCCTTCCGACAACAACTATTGCCGTTTTTATTTATCTGCCGACAAAGCCGATTTGCAAGACACGTCTTTGAATGGCTATTACCTTCGCTTTGGCGAATCCGGCAGCAACGATGCCATCAAATTATACCGCCAACAAGGCACGTCAAACTCACTATTGGCAACAGGAACATTAGGACAAATTGCCAATGCTTTCGATTTGGATATTAAAGTTACCTACGACTCTAACAATACTTTTATCATTCAAACATCAGAAGCCAATCTAAACAATTGGAATACATCATGTTTTTATACAACCTCGTTTGACAACCAACTCAACTATATCGGTTTGATATGCACCTATACCTCTTCCAACTCCACAAAATTCTATTTTGACAACATCTATCATGGACCCATCCTCTACGACACCATTTCCCCTTCTGTCAGCACTTATACATTATATTATAATAATAGAACAGCTCTATCTATTGCTTTTAGCGAAAATATTGACACTTCAATTATTAGCACCAACAATTTCACTATCAACAATATAGAGCATCCCATTCAAGTTATTTTTGACAATCCTTCATCGCTTACTTTACAATTCAACGATTCTTTACCATTGAATACCACACTGAATTTGCGAATTAGTCACATCAAAGATCTCAACAACAACGAACTAATAGATACCAATTTTGATTTCATTTATTATATTGCACAACCCTTTGACGTAATTATCAACGAAATTATGGCAGACCCTAATCCGACTGTTGGTTTACCGGAATATGAATACATTGAACTTTACAACCGCAACAATTTTGATATTTCGCTCTATGGTTGGAAACTCAAAATAGGCACTTCCACCAAGATTTTTCCTAATGTCATCATTCCTGCCCGTCAGTATTTAATCATCTGTGCGTCAGCATGTAAAAGTTTGTTTGAAAGTTATGGTCAAGTGGTATCCTTTTCAAGTGTTCAAATCACCGATGCCGGGCAAAGCATACTTTTGATTGACACCAACGAACAAATCATTCATTTTGTAAATTTTACCGATTCTTGGTACCACAACAGCCAAAAGAAAAACGGCGGCTGGTCTTTGGAAATGATCGATTTTAACAATCCTTGTGCCGAAGAAGACAATTGGACGGTATCTAATCATCCCTTAGGCGGCACACCGGGAAACATCAATTCTGTTTTCAGCAACAATCCGGACGATGAATTGCCGGCTATTGACCATATTTTTGCCCAGTCGGACACAGTGATAAGTGTTTATTTTTCAGAAAAAATTCTCAATAAACCATTCGCACAAAATCACACATTTGCACTTTCTGACAATTTAACTATCAACCAAATATTTTTCAACGAAGAAGAATGGAATTGCATCAACATCAGTTTCTCGCCTGCCTTGCAAGTAGGAGTCACCTATCAACTGTCAATTTTGGACAGCATTGTCGATTGTGTCGGCAATAGCATCGTTTATCCTCAAAGCTACCCTTTCGGATATGCCGTCAGAGCAGAAGAAAACGATGTAATTATCAACGAAATACTTTTCAACCCGAAAGATGATGGTGTTGATTTTGTAGAAATCTACAATCGCTCCGACCGTTTAATCAATTTAAAAGAACTGCGAATTGCCAATTTGAAAAACGGCAGTGTGGATACGGGATATGTTGTCAGCACAAAAGGACAATCACTATCCCCTCAACAATACCTTGTAATTACCACCCGCTCCGAGAAGGTCAAAGAACAATACTTTTGTCCCAATGACGACAATTTTATTGACATGAATGCTTTCCCTGCCTTCAACAATGAATCCGGTTGTGCAATATTGTTGTCCGGGGGCGAAATAGTCGATAGATTTGACTATCGAGAAGACATGCACTATAAAATGCTAAAATCTGTTGACGGCGTCAGTTTGGAACGTATCAATTTTGAACGTCCGACACAAGATGCCGGCAATTGGCATTCGGCTGCTGCAACAGTCGGCTTTGCCACACCCGGATATAAAAATTCTGCATTTAGTGAAAATCTTGAGGCAGAAGACGAAATATCTATTTATCCGGAAATATTTTCCCCTGACAACGACGGTTACAATGATATTTTGCAAATAAAATATCAGTTTGCAGAACCGGGAAACCGACTGACAATAGATATATATAATGTACACGGACAAAAAATTCTCAACCTTGTCAACAACGAATTGGTGGATACAGAAGGTTATTTTACTTGGGATGGCAGCATTGAAAACCTCATAAAAGCCCCGATCGGTAATTATATTATCATTGCAAAATGTTGGAAAACAGACGGATCGGTAAAAAAAATAAAAAAATCTTGCACATTGGCTATTAAATTTTAAGCACTTGTTTGTTTTTTCAAAAAAAAATGATATTTTTGCGAATCAAAATTTATTTATTTATTAAACATTTTTATTATGAAAAAGTTATTTATCAGCCTACTATCAATGGGTTTTATGTGTGCAACATTTGCACAACAAATATCTATTATAGAAAAAAATGAAAGCAACAATAACATTGCTAAATACCAAAAAGTACTTTCCCCATGGGTTGATCTCAAGCAAGGATCATTAAATACAACCATCAATGGAAGTATTGGAACTTGTTCAGACGGAACCTATCTTTATTCTGCATCTACCTCCGCCAAAAAGATTTTTAAGATAGACATTGCAAGCAGTGTCATCGTAGATTCTATTGCATTTACAGGAGGACCTAGTGCAGCATCTTCAACTACAGGTGCCTATATGATTGGTTTAGCCTATGACGGAACCTATTTCTATTTTACCAATGGAGACGCTGTACTTTACAAAGTGGATATAACAACAAAAACATGTACAAGCATGAATTTACCAAGTGGCTCACACCCTGGAGCTTTGACTTATGCACCTGATGCTGACAATGGAAACGGTGGTTTTTGGGCAGCAGATGTCAGCACTGGCAACTTGGATTTATATTCTGCCAGCAATTTAAGCAAATTGCAAACTATTACTATGGCAAACATTGACTATGAAGACGGTTTCTTCTGGGGCTTGGCATACGATACAATTACAGCTGGCGGTCCTTATATATTTGGATTGGAAAGATACCCGCAAAATGTGGTTAGAATTAATCCTAACACCAAACAAGCAACAGCTCTTTACAATGTTATTCAAGACTATCCTGAAATGGAAAATTACTATTGCTATGGTATTAGCATTGTTCCCAATGTATTCCTTTCCGCACAAAACTATACTTTCAACACTTTGTGTATTTCTTTTATGTCCGGTCCTAAATTGTTGGTTTACAACTTAGAAACAGTATTTGATTTGGATTCCATTGACGCATCTATGAGTTACACCGACATGGCTGCCTTCCAAAAAATTAACGTTCCTTTTACAGTAAATGCCAATGTTATCAATGAAGGTACACAAAATATTACGTCTTTCACCTACAACTACGCAGTAGATGGACAAACCTATTCCAGTGCTATCAACAATATAACCATTAAGGAAACTATTGATGGAAAAATCATCTCTCACCCTACTCAATTTACGCCAACTGAATCCGGTAAAATCTACAACATGCAAATTTGGCTTTCTGACTTAAATGGCAATACCGGTTTGAATAGCGATACATTGAATTATAGTTTCAAATGCTACACCAATTCAGTAAAACGTGTTGTTCTACACGAAGGTTTTACCTCGGCTACTTGTAGTCCGTGCAAGACCGGTAATGCAAAATTAAAACAAGTATTATCACAATTAAATCCTGAAGATTGGACAGCCATCAAATATCAAATGAGTTGGCCCGGCAATGGCGACCCGTACTACACTTCTGAAGGCTATACCCGTAGAGCATATTATGGAGTAAGTTCAGTTCCTTATTTAACTGTAGATGGTGGCGGAGAAGAAGAATTCGGCAATGCACCTTCTTATTATACTGTTTCACTTTTCAACGGTTACGCAACAGTTCCTTCTTTTGTTGATCTCAATGCAACCTTCCAATGGGATGGAAACAAAAAATTCAACGTTTCCCTTGAAGTCAATCCGTTAGAAACATTTGCTGGCAACAATTACAGACTATTTGTAGCCCTTGTAGAAAACCAAACCAAGCAAAATTTTGCAGATGAATATTTAGCTAAGTATGGAGCTGCAACTTTCTATGCCAACTGGGATACTATTTTCTACTATGTGATGAAGAAATTTATGTCTTCTGCATCGGGTGACAATATTACATTAACAGAAAACACACCTGTTACCAAAACCTACGAATATGAATTCAAAGGCAGTTATCGCTTACCTGATGACGCAAAAAATCCTATCAATCATGCATCAGAACACTCTGTAGAAAACTTTGCCAACATTTATGCAGTATATTGGGTTCAAAACTATACTACAAAAGAAGTATTACAATCCGGCAAAGTAGGTGCTGCAAGTGCCATCAAAGAACAATTGTTGTCCAATGGTGAAGTATTGGTATATCCTAACCCTGCCCGCAATATTATCAACATTGAATCCAATAATGAAATAAAAGAAGTTGTTGTTTACAATCTTTTGGGTCAAAAAATCAAACAATATCATAGTGCCATCAATACTATTGACATTAGCGATATGGCCAACGGCATTTATGTTATCAACATTACTACCGACAAAGGTGTAACTACAAAGAAATTCATTAAAGAATAAATAGTTATACAATCAACAAAAAAAGCAGAGTTTTTACTCTGCTTTTTT
>DBXJ01000027.1:0-2798 GCA_002309475.1 Bacteroidales bacterium UBA1215 | reverse complement strand
TATGAAGAAAATTGTCCTTATTTCAGTCGTTTTTTCCATGATGGCCGCCCTGTTTTCGTGCGACCAAGACACACCTGTTCCTTATACAAAAGTAAAATTTACTGTCAATATCTATGCCAACAATCTTGTCCATATTGGCGGCTATGAATATTTTACAGGAGGAATTTCGGGCATAGTGGTCTATCGTGCCGATATGAATACCTTCTATGCCTACGATCGTGCATGTGCCTACGATTGGGACTACCTCGGCAGAGTGGAAATGGACACTGCCGGAGGATTGTATTTGATTGATTATCATTGTGGTTCTACCTACAATATTCTAAACGGCTACCCGATTGCAGGTCCTGCCAAGCAACCTTTAAGAAGTTACAATGCACAACTTGTCAGCGACACCTATTTGCAAGTAAGTAATTAACAAACATTAAAATGAATTATGAAAAGAATTTTAACTATACTCTTTAGCATTTTATTATTCTCCACCTCATACACAAATGCACAAAAAGGCTATCCTTGTGACATTGAGTTAAGCAAGAAAGCTGTCAAATTGATGGCAGATGCAAAAAAAGCCCAAGACAAAGGAGAAAATGACAAGGCGACCGCCCTCTTCAAACAATGCATAGCCGAACAAGACGACTGGGCAGAACCTTATTATCGTTTGGGGATGCAAGCCGTTAGAAAATTGGAACGTTCGAACGACAAAACCGAAAATTTGTGCCAAACCGCCATCAATTATTTTGAGAAAACCATTGAAAGATGTCCGGAATTTAAATTAGACGCCTATCTGCATTTAGGCAAACTTAACTATAATATAGGTCAATATGCACAAGCGGTAAAATATTTGGAAATATTTATGGAAGACCCTGACAAAATCACCACCCGCCAATACGAAGATGCCGACTTGTTTTTAACCTATTCCAAAGAATATGAAAAATTGTACGGGTCGCCTGTGGCTTTCGATCCCAAGCCGGTACCCGGCATGTCCACTTCCGACGATGAATATTTAGGAAGAATTTCTCCCGACGAGGAATATATGTTTTATACACGCAGAAAAATTATCACTCAAAAAGTTTATGACCAAAAGAAAACTATTATCAAAGAGGTGTTTTCTGTCAGTGAAAGACAAAACGACAATTCTTTTTCTGTCGGAGATGCCATGCCTTCTCCACCTTTTAATATGACAGAAAACGAAGGTAGTCCTACTATCACTTTGGACAACAACTATATGGTTTTTACCCGTTGTGCCAACATTCCTGTTGCCGGCACAAGCGGCACTTATTACAACTGCGACTTGTACTACACCGAACGTGTCAACGGGGAATGGACCCCAATCAAAAATTTAGGAGCCGCCATCAATCGGGAGGATTCTTGGGAGGCACAAGCCAGCATTAGTCCGGATGGAAGAACCTTGTTTTTTGCCAGCAACCGTCCCGGAGGGCATGGCGAAAACGATATCGACATCTACTACTCCATTCGTGATGCCAACGGCAAATGGCAAAAAGCCGTCAATGCCGGCAATGTCATCAACAGCGAAGGCAACGAGAAATCTCCTTTTATACATAGTGACGGCAAAACCTTGTATTTTTCTTCCAACGGTCATGTAGGACTCGGCGGCTATGATGTCTATTTTTCCCGTTTGTCGGAAAAAGGCACTTGGCAAAAACCTCAAAATTTAGGCTACCCTATCAACACCGAAGGAGATGAAGTTGGTTTTTTTGTCAACACATTAGGCGACAAGGCTTATTTTTCCACCAATACTATCAGCGGCAATTTCGATATCTGCTATTTTGACCTGTACGAAGAAGCCCGACCGCAAAAAGTGCTATTGCTAAAAGGTATTATCAACAATCTGAATGAAGAAGAAGAACAAATAGACGATGACGGCAATGTAATAAAGAAACCTGCCAAAGTGGAACTGAAAAACATTGCCACCAAACAAATCACCACTGTCAACGTGGATGAACAAAGCGGAAAATTTGCCGCCATCATCAACGATATGGACAACGATTATTTGATGACTATCAAAAAAGAAGATTATGCCTACGAGGCCAAATATATTTCTCCTAAATCTATCAATAGTGGAGAAAGTGCTGCCATGGACGATATCAATTTCACGATGAAAAGTATTGAATCGGGCAAATCGTACAAAATCAACGACATTTACTATGCCACCAATTCTTCTGAATTGACAGACGCATCGAAAATAGTTTTAGATGTTTTGATTGATTTTTTAAATGATAATCCCAATATATCAATTGAAATTCAGGGACATACAGACAATATCGGTCGCTATCAGGACAATCTTGTTTTATCAGAAAGTAGAGCCAAATCAGTTTATAACTATTTGATACAAAACTACATTCAAGCAAACAGACTCACCTATAAAGGTTATGCCGATTCCAAACCCGTTGCCGACAACAATACAGAAGAAGGCCGCTCGCAAAACCGTAGAACAGTTTTTGTTATTACAAAAAAATAAAACACTAATAATCGGAATATTTTATGCATAAAAAAACAATTTTTTTTTGCAAAAATATTTTTATTTTTGCAAAAAATTGTATTTCAGTTAAATAAAATTTTACAAAAATACATTTTCCTATTGGAAAATCATTTAACTTTGCAGATTAAAATACTTGAAAAAAAAACATAAAGATATAATAACATAATAAAAAATAATAAGAAATGAAGACAGCTTATAATTTCAACGCAGGTCCTTGCGTTTTACCTAAAGAGGCTATTGAATCTACTATCAATGCCATTCGTAATTTTGACAACACCGGTATCGGTTTGATGGAAATTTC
>DBXJ01000030.1:24456-26705 GCA_002309475.1 Bacteroidales bacterium UBA1215 | reverse complement strand
GATGTGTCGCTTGTGATGGTTGCCATTTGTTGACAGGCAGCTTTGGCAAAGTCTATACTTTGAGCGTTCAGATGAATAATGGCTGTTAATAAACTGATTATCAGCACTCCGTTTTTTAGCAAATTTTTTGTTGATTTCATATTAAATAAGGTTTTGGTGAATAATTTTGCAAAAATAAATAAAAATAATGAATTAATACACTTTTTAAGAAAAAAATTTAACAATAATTTAATAAATAAATAAGCTTTCAACAAAATTATTTTTTCTAATTTTGCCACATAAAATAAATAAAAGATGGACATTTGGCATATTATTGTTATTATCATCAATTTTGCGGGAGCATTAGGTATTTTTTTGTATGGAATGAAGTTGATGAGCGGAGGTTTGCAGAAGTTTGCCGGGCGTGGCATGCGTCATATTATGGGAAAAATTACCAACAATCCTATAAGAGGAATTCTTACCGGTACTATTGTCACTACTGCTATCCAGTCATCTTCAGCCACTACGGTAATGGTAGTCAGTTTTGTCAATGCAGGTATGATAACACTCGCCGGAGCCATAGCAGTGATTATGGGTGCCAATATTGGTACAACTGTAACAGCATGGATTATAACACTTTTAGGTTTAGGAGAGTCAACGGGTGCGTTTAGTTTTCCTTTGCTTATTTTGGCAATTTCATTGCCATTTATGTTTGCCAAAAAAGACAAATTAAAATCTATTGGGGAATTTATTATAGGTTTTTCATTATTATTGCTGGGCATGAATTTTTTGCAGTCTGCCATGCCCAATTTGGAGGAATTTCCAAAATTTTTGGAAGCACTCAGCACAATTTCCAATTATGGATTTTTATCCATTTTGTTGTTTATAGTTATTGGAGCGATTTTAACGTGTTTGGTACAAGCTTCTGCCGCCATGATGGCTATCACCTTGGTGATGTGCTACAAAGGTTGGATAGGGTTGGATGTAGCGGTGGCATTGGTTATGGGACAAAATATCGGAACCACCATCACTGCAAATTTAGCGGCAATAGTGGCAAATACTGCCGGAAAGAAAGCTGCTCGTGCCCATTTTGTTTTCAATGTAATAGGTGTTATTCTTACTTTGATCATTTTTCATCCAATAATGAATTTAATTGCTAAAATTACTGAAGCAATAATGGGGTCAAATCCTTATATTTCAGTAGGGGCAATAGGTTATAATCCAACAGCTATTCCATTGGCATTGGCATTATTTCATACTTTTTTCAATGTTGTCAATACAGTGATATTAGCCTGGTTTATTCCTCAAATTATTAAGATAGTGGACTGGATGGTGAAGCCTGTTGCGGAAGATGCAGAAGACGAATTCCGCCTCACCTATATCGGTGGCAGTTGGATGAACACTGCTGAGTTGAATATACAATCAGCCAAACAGGAAATAGAAATTTTTTCCAACAGGGTATTGAAAATGTATTCTTTTCTTCCTTCTCTACGATATGCCAAAAATGAGGAGGAATTCGGAAAAGTGTTTGACCGCATTAAAAAATATGAGGGCATCACAGATCGTATGGAAGTGGAAATTGCCAAGTTTTTGACCAAGATTTCAGAGGGGGATTTGTCAGAGCAAGGCTCGCAGCGAATCAGTTCAATGTTGCGTATAATTGACAATTTGGAGAGTATAGGAGATGCCGTTTATCAAATAGCGGCTTTGAGAAAAGACAAATTTGAAGCGGCAGTGCATTTCGATCAGCATCAAAACGATAATTTGGAACAAATGACGCAATTGGTACAGCAAGCCCTGAATGTAATGAACGCCAATCTGCAATGCAGTTACAGCTCCATTGACCTGCCAGCCGCCTATGTAGCGGAAGAGAAAATTAATAAATATCGTGACAAGTTGCGTGCAGAGCATTTGGAGGCTATCAAACACGGCAAATATAATTATGCTATCGGTACGGCTTACAGCGGATTGTATGCCTTGTATGAAAAATTAGGCGATTATGTTATCAATGTTTCAGAAGCCATAGACGACTCTGAAAAAGTTGCAAAAATAGAAGCTGAAAAAACAGAGAATCTGGCAGAAGGAATAGGTTAAAACAGTTTTTTCCTTTAGGGAAAATTCATCAAGACAAACAATAAAACGCTTATAACCAACAACTTATTGTTAGCAAAATAGTTCGTGAAAAAAATTTTTTTAAATAGAGAAAAAGGTATTAAAAAAAGTAGTACCTTTGCAGTCGCAAAAGGTGCGGTAGTTCAGCTTGGTTAGAA
>DBXJ01000030.1:24142-24445 GCA_002309475.1 Bacteroidales bacterium UBA1215 | reverse complement strand
GAGTTCGAGCCTCGTCCGCACCGCCAGAAAGAGCAACTTGAGTTGCTCTTTTTGCTTTTAATAAAAGGAGGGTGTATGGCAAGTAAAAAATCAAAACTTAAGTCAAATACAATATTGCGGGTAGTGGGAAAAATCGTCAAATGGTTTTTTATCATTACTATCGGGTTGACAATTATATATCGTTGGATCAATCCTCCGATAACCCCTTTGATGGTGATAAGAAAATGTCAGGATGGAGCTACAATAAAAAAAGAATGGGTAAATATAGAAGATATTTCTCCCCAATTAATCCGGGCAGCCATA
>DBXJ01000030.1:3557-23959 GCA_002309475.1 Bacteroidales bacterium UBA1215 | reverse complement strand
TATTTTGGTCAAAAGAGCGGATTATGGAAGTATATTTGAATGTGATAGAAACAGGAGACGGCATTTACGGCTGTCAAGAGGCTTCGCAAATATATTTTCACAAGTCGGCGGCACAACTTTCCAAGCGGGAAAGTGCATTGATGGTGGCATGTTTTCCGTCTCCGCGAAAGAGAAATCCCGCTCATCCGACAAATTATTTAAACAAACAAGCAGCATTTATTCAAAATAATATGGGAAAAATGGGAAAAATCGCCTTTGACAAGGAAACAATTGCAGCCGCTCGGCAAAGATATAAAGACAAAGAAGCCAAGCGAATAGAAAAAAATGACGGAAAAAGATTAAAATTGTACTTATTTGAATAAAATATTCATTTAAAATTTGTACATTTGCAGTTTGTTTAGAATCATAAAGTTATGAAAGAAGGAAAATATGCTGTAATCGGCTTAGGACATTTCGGTAGAGCTATTGCTACAAGTTTGGCAAAAAGCGATTCAGAAGTAGTAGTAATTGACAAAGACGAGGAAAAAATATACCAAATAAGTGACGATGTATCTTATGCCGTTACTTCCGATGCTACCGACAAAAGAGCTTTGTTGGCACAAGATATCCGCAGTTTTGATGTAGTAATTATCACCATTGGTGATTTTGAGCAAAGATTGTTGTGTGCTGCCACATTGATAGATTTAAATATTAAGAGAATTGTTTGCAGAGCCATGGGTTCTAACGAACGATTGATATTAGAAAAAATGGGTATTACTGACATTCTTTCACCAGAAGATGAAGTCGGCAAGGCTGTAGCAAGAAGACTATTGAATCCGAGTATGGTATCGTATTTAGATTTGCCCGACGACCATTGCGTAATGGAAATAGAGGCACCTAAATATATTATCGGAAAAGAATTGGGTTTGGTCAATTTAAGAGATGATTACAGATTGAGTTTGATAACTATCAAACGAAGATATGAAGGTAAAAACAACGAACTGCATATTGTCGGAGTGCCGGGAACCAAAACTTTGATTCTCAAAGGTGACACCATGATATTGTTTGGCAAAACAAAAGATATAGAAAAATTTGTAGAAATTAACAACTAAATGAGCCCTTTCCGCATACGAGAACAATTTAAACTGCTCATCTGGAATGCCATCAATCCGGTGCAGAAGACCCTCCATGTTTTGGGTATCATTGTATCGTTGACGGCAATGGTGGCCATTGTATATTTTTACGGCTTTCCTCAAACCAATCTTTCCAGATACATTTGCAACTTAGTTATTTATATCAGTTTGATATTTTATGTTGTAAAATATCTGTTAATGTTTATTTTCAATAAGCATTCTTTCCAATTTTTGGCAAAAAACAAAGGAGAAGGAATTGTAGTCGCTTTTTTGTTGATATGGTATTTATTGACATATATTTTAGACATTAATTTTGCCGGCATGCTGTTGGGCAAAATCAATGTTGCCGGCTTCAACCAAATGGTTATTATTGGCAGTCAATTGTTTTTCTTCCTTTTGATGTTCACCGATTTGATAGGTGTAGATCAATTATTGGTGCGTTTTCGTTTAGGACCTGCCGGTTCTTTGATGGGGTCGTTTTTTATTTTAATCACTTTAGGCACCATTATTTTGATGATGCCGGAAATGACAATCAACGGAATTTCATTGATAGATGCTTTGTTTATGGCAACTTCGGCCACCTGTATCACCGGCTTGTCATCAATAGATATTCCGACAGTGCTGACCATGAAAGGGCAATTGGTATTGTTGATATTGGTGCAATTGGGAGGATTGGATATAGTTTGTTTTGCCACTTTTTTTACCTCTTATTATGCAGGCGGTGCCACAAAATACAGGTCTATGATGAAAGAATTGGTGGATACCAACAATTCAAAAAGTCTTACTAAAGAAATCTTTCTTTATACTTTTGTTATAGAGATAATTGGTTTTATTGCCATTTTTGCCTATTTGTGGAGCACCAACAATTATTCACATCATTTAGGGGATAATATATATTTGGCGGCTTTTCATTCGGTGGCATGTTTCAACAATGCCGGTTTTTGCATAGTGGACGGGGGTATGCAAAACAGTTTGTTTGTTCACGACTATTATTTACAAACTATTACCATATTGATGACATTTTTGGGAGGTATAGGATTTTTAACCATTCATGATGTTGTCAATACCCCGAAATTCGGACGGCATAGCAAATCGTTTTGGAACCAGATAACGGTTTCTTCAAAAGTAGTTATTAAGTTGTCGTTTATTTTGTGGATAGTCGGAGCATTGTGTTTCTTTATTTTTGAAAGAAACAATGTGAATAGTTCCATGAATTTGCTTGACCAAATATTTGCCTCTTTCTTCACTTCTCTGTCATGCAGAAGCCATGGTTTTAATATTGTAGATATAGGGGCATTGAATATATCTACATTGATTATTATGATAATTTTAATGACTATCGGTACGGCATCTGTGTCAACAGGCGGAGGTATTAAATTATCCACTTTTTACATTTTGTTGAAATCGGCGAGTGCCACTATCAAAAACAAACATCAGGTAACTATCAACAATAGAGCCATTTCGTATAGTTTGGTAAATAAATCTTATTTGGTATTGTTATTTACGGTTTCGTTGATTTTGATAGGATGTTTAGTTCTTTCGTTGTCCGATCCGGAAATGTCGTTTATGCAGATATTTTTTGAGATAACTTCTGCTTGCGGAACCGTCGGTTTATCTATGGGAATTACTCCTTCATTGTCGGTAATAGGAAAACTGACCATCACCATTTTAATGTATATAGGAAGAATCACTGTTTTAACATTAGTACTTTCTGTTGCTAAAAAAGCATTTACACATTATACAGTAGCAAAAACAAGTATGAATATATAAGTATGGCAAGGGTTCTTATCGTCTTTTTTACTACTTTAATCTGCTATATGACTTCAGGGGATTTGTTGGGGGCTGTGGCAGGCTTTTTTGTGTCCTATTGGATTACAGGAATGGTAGGAGGCTTAGAAAAGAAAACCATTCATGGCAAAGCCAATATTGACCCGGGCATATTAGAGGCTATTGTCGAAATGTCGTTGCTGGTGATGACAGCCGATAGTCACATGATGAAATCGGAATTGTATCTTTTCAAGGAATTTATTCTAAGAAATTTTGGAAAAGAAGCAGCCTCGTTGGCTATTACCTATTTGCAAGAAATAAAAGATCAAGATATTCCTTTAGACAGCACGATTAGCAAAATTAGAGACGATATCAGTTATACTGAAAAAATGCAAATTTTGCAATTTTTGTTTCAATTGGCTTATGTAGATGGAGAGATAGACCAAAGAGAGGTACAGCAAATTATGCATATTGCTTCCCGATTGGGTGTCAGCCAATATGATTTTATCCGTCTGAAAGCTACGTTTGAAATGCGCTATAATCAAGGCCGGCAACAGCAAAGTTCTTATTCGAATCGTCGTAGCTATCAAAGCAGTACCAATAGGGATGCCTTGAGTGAGGCTTATGCTACTTTGGGAGTAAAAAGTACGGATGATGACGAAGTGATAAAAAAAGCGTATCGTAGTTTAGCCATTGCCAATCATCCCGACAAAGTGCAACATTTAGGCGAAACTGCCCGATTGAAAGCAGAAAAACGCTTCCGGGAAATCAACAATGCATACGATATTATAAAGAAACACAGAAACTTATAGTTTTTGGCAATTTTTAAAACCTATTTTCGTTATGTTTAAGGTTTATTAGTTTTATTAAATTTTGAACAAGAAACAGATATTATTGTCCATTTTGTGTCTTTTGTTGTTTTTGACAGCAGAAGGACAAAATATTAGCCAAAAGAAGTTTCAGACCATTCAATTGGATGCTGATACAATTGTTTTGGATACTTTTTCTTTGGTATGGGGTTCTGTTTCTATTCCATCATTAGCCGCAAGCGACTATACGATAGATCATCTTAACGGAAAACTCATCATCACCAATCCTGCAGTAAAAGGACAAACGGTTACGGTAGGTTTTCGCTCTTATCCGTATTTGTTCAGCAAGAAAATGCAAAATCGTTCCATTTCGGTGATAGAGCCGAGTTTGTATAGTTTGGAGCACCCTTTGAGTGAAGCCTCTTTAACAAGCATTTCCGGCATAGATGAAATCTTTTCTGATGCTTCGCTGAATAGTTATGGCAGTTTGTCAAGGGGAATTTCTATCGGCAACAATCAAGATATGGTTGTCAATTCTAATTTAAATTTGCAGTTATCGGGCAAATTGAGCAAAGATGTGGAAATTTTAGCCAATATCACCGATCAAAACATTCCTATTCAACCCGAAGGCAATTCTGCCCAGTTGCAAGAATTTGACAAAGTTTTTATCCAATTGAAATACAAGGATATGGCAACTATTTTGGCCGGAGATATTGAAAGCAGGTCTCGCGAAGGTTATTTTATGAAATACTTTAAAAAAGGGCAGGGCTTGCAGGCAGATATGAATTTTGCGTCTGTAAACAAAAAGGGCGACAGCACTCAATATAATGTTTATGCCAGCGGTTCGGTGGCAAAAGGAACTTATGTCAGGCAAACGATAACGGCTATAGAGTCCAATCAAGGTCCTTATCGGCTTTTAGGAGAAAACAACGAAACATATATCACCGTTTTGGCAGGAAGCGAAAGAGTGTATATAGACGAAGTATTGCTACAAAGGGGAGAAGACAATGATTATATTATCAACTACAATTCGGGCGAAGTAATTTTCACCGCCAAACAAATGATTACCAAAGACAAACGTATAGTAGTTGAATTTGAATACATACAACAAGATTATCTACGCTCGGTGGTGAATGCCGGAACCAGCATACAACACAAAAATTTAAATTTTTTCTTCCATTTTTATAATGAGCAAGACCATAAAAATCAAACCAATACACTTGATTTGACCGATGATCAGAAAATGATGTTGTCGCTCTTGGGTGATGACATCAGTCATGCTTATGTGCGAAATATGGACAGCACCCATTTTCAAGGCAGCGAAGTGCTTTATAAACTGACAGATACCACGGTAAACGGAATCATTTATGATAGTATTTTTGTGTATTCCACTTCATCTGACAGTGCTTGCTATAGGGTGGGTTTCTCTTTGGTAGGCAACAACAAGGGCAATTATGTATTGTCGGAAAGTGTTGTCAACGGAAGGGTTTACGCATGGGTGGCCCCTGTTGACGGAGTTCCGCAGGGCAATTATGAACCTATTCGCTTGCTATCGACTCCGCAACGCACACAAATGTATTCCTTTGGAATGAATTATCAAGTGCATCCTACTACTCTTATTGGTGTAGAGGCAGCTTTGTCCAACAACGATTTGAATACCTTTTCACGCAAGGACGATAAAGACAATGTCGGTGTAGGCGTAAAAGTACAATTAGCCAACCAAACGGAATTGAAACGCAAGTCTTTGCAGCAGGATGCTTCATGGAAAATGAATTTAAATGGATTTTATGAATTTAAAAACAAGACTTTCAACTATATAGAAGATTATCGCAGCTTGGATTTCAAAAGAATGTACAATGTGGCAGACAGCATGTTGAACCGAACTGACCATTATTTCGGCATTAATTTAGATTTTGTTCATCGACAAAATGGTCGTATCGGCTTGTATTCCAATGCTTATTTGATACCTGACAAACATTATATGGCCGGCAAAAACGCCCTATGGGCCAATTATAGCCGCCAAGGTTTTCTTGTAGCATTGAATGCTTCATTATTGTCGCATACGCAAGAGGATTATCACAGCACTTATGTGATGCATGACGAAACTATCGGCAAGAATTTCAAATATGTGCAGGTGGGAATCAGCAATGCCATGGAAGTGGATTTGTACAAGACCTATGCCAACAGATTGATGCCACAAAGTTTTGCCTTCAACGAATTGACATTTTATATAAAGAACAGTGATAGTTTGAAAGACTATCATTTCGGACTGAACTACAAAAATCGTATAGATGCCAACAGTTTGGATTCTGTGTTGACCTCCCAAGCCATCGCCCACCAAGTCAGTGCCCATTTTTATTTGTTGAAATTCAGCAATCACCAGTTGCGATTTGATGCTTCGTATCGTTATTTACAATATCAGGACAGCATCGGCGAAAATACGCTTTTGACCAATTTTGACTATCAGGCCCGCTGGTTTAAAGGTGCCGTTCAGTTGGGATTGTTTTATGAAATTGGCAGCGGCATGGAGCAGAAAAACGAATATACTTACTTGAAAGTTGTCAACGGACAAGGTGTCTATCAATGGATAGACTACAACGGCAACGGAATTGAGGAATTGAATGAATTTGAAATAGCAAAATATGCCGACGAAGCCAACTATATCCGTCTTTTTATGGCCTCGAATCAATATGTAAAAACTTACAACAATCAATTTTCCGGCAGTTTAATTTTGCGACCTGCGGTGGTATGGAGAAAAGAAAAAGGTTTTAAAAATTTCTTGTCCCGATTGTCCAATACCACTACTTATCGTTCGTCTTACAAAAACACCCTTTCCACTATTGGCGGTATGTTCAATCCTTTTTATGTCAATAGCAACGACACCAATTTGGTATCTTCCGCCAGTAGTTTTAGAAATGTTTTTTCTTTCAATCAAAACAGTTCCATTTGGGGTATAGATGTTATTTACAACAATACCCAATCCAAAACGCTGACAGTAAACGGTTTTGAAGCCTACGACGTATCATCCTGCCTTGTATCGGGGCGGGTGAACATAAAACAGGCTTTCACCATTAATGGCAACTACGAAAACGGCTGGAATATCCGCAACAGCGATTATATGAACAAAAACTACAAAATTGACTACAACAGTTTGAGTGCGAATTTGACATATCAATTCAAAACCATTTTAAAAATCAGCACTTCCTATGCCTATAAGCAGAAAAACAACCGCAGAGGCGAGGAGTTGTCAATTTCCAATAGAGCGGGTTTGGAGATAAATTACAGAATTGCCAAAAGAGGCAATTTGATAGTGAAAGGCGACTATTATTGGATTCATTTTCGTGGTGAAACCAACACTTCGGTGGCATACGAGATGTTGGAATCGCTGCAACCGGGCAACAATGTAGTGGTAAATGTCAATTATCAGACAACACTTTGGAAAAATCTGCAACTCAATCTCAACTACGAAGGTCGTGCCTCTGCAGGAGTAAAAATGCGTCACCTCGGCAGTGTGGAAATAAGAGCTTTCTTCTAAAGAAAAAATAGATTTCTTGTTAGTGTTTTTTTTTGCAAACAATACACCTACAATACTTTTTTCATTTTCATATACATAATTTTATTCTTTTACAATTTTTTTAGTAATGACAATTTCATCGGTTTCAATTGACAACAAATACATTCCTTGCGGTAAAGAAGATATATCTACACTTGCCGCATTACTTTTTTGCTCTTTCAGCAAAACTCCCAATACATTGTACAAACTAACGCTTTTTATCTTTTCTTCCGGAAAGTCTATATAGATATAATCTTTGGAAGGATTTGGATAAATATTTACGGTAGTTTGAAGTGCCGGACTTGTTATGTCCAAATCCAAATCCCTGCAACTCACTTTCAGCACGGAACCTCCACTGGCTGCCACATAAAACAGAGAATCTTTCCCATCAACGGCATTGTATGCAGTATCGCGTGCTTGGTGCAAGGGATTCCACAACGGTTCATATATACGCATTCTGCCTGTTGTCCTGTTTAAAGCACTAAAATAGGTATAATTACAGCTTTCTGCCTTAGAAAAATGCTTAATCTCATACGTATTTGCAGCTATTACGCCAATACCGTTATCTGTATATTTTATACTTACATATTCAGGTATATATGGTACAGAAATGCCGGGACCCTGCAAGGGACCTCTATAATACATTTGCCTTTTGCTGTATGTTTGAAAATTGTCAAAGGTGTGATATATAGAATCCTTATGAACCCAAATTGCTTCAGACTGATTTAAAAATGCTATATCGTAATTATTGCTTAAAATATCTACATCAGGGTCGCTATCAAAATATATGGATGCATGAAAAGGCAATTGGGCTATACTGTCCCATGTGTTTCCATAATCTTGTGATTGAAAAATACAACCTCCTGTATGCTTACGATCAGGTAATTCAGGTATATGTAATTCAGAATAATCATCAAAAACGATGGAATCAGGCAAAACGACAGTATCAGACACAGCCCTTCCCGCTATAATATAAGCGTTTGGTCCGTTAAAATAAAAATCGGAAAGAATATAATCAAACGAACTGCCGTTCCATGTTGTTCCGCCGTCAATACTTTTATACAATTTATTGTCAAGGAATCTTATGGCATAGATTGTATCTGCATCTATAGGACAAATCTTGAAAAAGGCGGGTAAAGAATCTTGTGTTTGCATCGTCCATGTATTGCCCCCATCGGTTGTTCGGAGCAATATGCCTCCTTTTAATAATACATATTTGTATAAGTATCCGTTCTTTATATAATTAAGGTTATGAAAATTCTCATTGTAAAAGCCGGCGGCAAAACCGACACTGTCATTGACAAACTTTATGCTTAAAAAAAGAGCATCTTCATTGGTGTAACTGGCAGTCCATGTGTTTCCTGCATTGCTTGTCTTATATATCATGTTCCTGCCGCCCGTAAATACAATACTGTCCGTAACACAGTGTATTTCAAACAGATCTCTTCCCAGAGTATCAACTTGTACACTTTGCCATTGACCATAGATGGATGTTGTTAATAATAGAGCACATACGAGAATTAGTAATTTTTTCATAATAATTAAGATTAATATTTCATTTTGCAAAAATAAACAATATTTCAATACAATTTATAAAATCTTGTAAAAATTGTATAAAGTCATTTTAATAGAGATACTTTTTTTCTTATTTTGTTGCCTGATGGTAGAAGAATTTTTTTAACAGAGATTATTCGGCAGAGTAGTGTTTTTTATCTCCAGCTGCTTTTAAAGGCATCGGGGATATGGTTGACGTGGCATTGGTTGTTGCGAACGAGCACAGATAGAATGTCAAAACGGATTTCTTCGTTTCGGTGGTGGAGGCGGACATATTTGTCGGCGGCTGCCAACAGATTTTTCTGTTTTTGTTTGGTGACAAAAGCCTCCGGCTCTCCAAAAAAGCTGGAAGTGCGGGTTTTTACTTCCGCAAACACCAATATGTTGTCTTTCAGTGCGATAATATCTACTTCAAGATAACTCGCATGCCAGTTTTTTTCCAAAATAGTATAGCCGTTTTCTTCTAAGAAGGCACAGGCTTGTTCTTCTCCTTTTTTTCCGAGTTCGTTATGGTCTGCCATGCTTTATTTTTCTTTGTATTGTTTTGCGTCACCTCTGTCCACCACTATTCGGCAACCGATGGATTCTATTCTTTTTTGAAGACAGAACCTGCATTCAGCGGCTTCGTCACCGGTACAAATTTTATGGTCGTAAATTTGATATTTTTTTCTGACAGCAACCGGTGAAAGATTCGGCATAATAACATTGGCACCTGCCAAAATGCCTTTTTCTCTTCCTTGAGGATCAAGTGTTCCCAATGCCGTAGTGGCAGGCAACAGCACGGTCGGCAGCATTAATCGCAAAATAGCCAATAATCGCAATGTAAGGTCGACACTTCCTTGCGGGAATGCAGCAAAAGGTGTTTGATGATGCGGAATAAAGGGTCCTATGCCTACCATTTGCGGCTGGAGTTGTTTTATGAATAACAAATCTTCTGCCAAATATTCAGGAGTTTGATAGGGGGAGCCGACCATAAATCCCGTTCCTACCTGATAACCTATACGTTTTAAATCATATAGGCATTGTTGTCGGTTTTCTGCAGACAAACTTTGCGGATGCAATTGGCTGTAATGGTGAAAATTTGCAGTTTCGTGTCTTAACAAATACCGGTCGGCACCTGCGTCAAAATAAGCTTTATAGGTGTCGTAGCTATGTTCTCCCAACGATAAAGTGATGGCACAATCGGGGTATTGCCGGCGTATGGCGGAGATAATATCCGTCATGATGTCGTCGGTATAGTAAATATCCTCGCCACCTTGCAAGACAAAAGTTCTAAAACCCAATTGGTATCCTTGCTCACAGCAGGACAAAATATCGTCTTTTAGCAACCGGTAGCGGGAAACTTCTGTATTGCCGGCACGAATGCCGCAATAGTAGCAATTGTTTTTACAATAGTTGCTCAGTTCTATCAAACCTCTGATATACACATTGTTGCCATAGTGCTCTTGTCGAACGGCAACAGCCCTTTGAAAAAGGAAGTCGTTAGCTTCGTTGGATGCTACAAGAGAGGCAAATTCTTCTTTTGAGAGAGTATGTTGTTTTTCTAATTTTTCTATCAGCGATTTCATAAAACTATTTTCGGCAAAAGTATCATTTTTTCTAATAAAAGTTGTCTTTTTTCTTTATTTTTTCATTTTCGCCAACATTTAAAATCTTCAAGATGAAGAAAAAATTTTTGTTGTCAAAAAAAAGTTGTATCTTTGCAAATTGTAAAAAGCAAAATATGGATATTCTTCGTACAGAATCGCTCTACAAAAAATATCACAACCGTATGGTTGTCAACGATGTGAGTGTAGAGGTAAAACAGGGCAGCATAGTGGGTTTGCTGGGTCCCAACGGAGCCGGCAAAACGACTTCATTTTATACCATAGTCGGTTTGATTAAGCCGTTTTCCGGCAAGGTTTTCTACAATGATATAGAAATAACGGAAAAACCTATGTATGAGCGTGCAAGAATGGGCATCGGCTATTTGGCACAAGAAGCTTCTGTATTTAGAACCATGTCGGTGGAAGACAATATTCTCAGTGTGCTACAATTCACCAATTTGTCAAAAAAAGAACAGCAAGACAAGTTGGAAAGTCTGTTGGATGAATTCGGTTTGCAAAAAATCAGGAAAAGCCAGGGACGGCAGTTGTCGGGAGGGGAAAGAAGAAGAACCGAAATTGCCCGCAGTTTGGCGACATCGCCTAATTTTATTTTGTTGGACGAGCCTTTTGCCGGTGTAGATCCTATTGCCGTGGAAGACATACAGTCTATTGTGGCTAAATTGAAAGATAAAAATATCGGCATCCTTATCACCGACCACAATGTGGACGAAACTTTAGCTATCACCGATTTCGCCTATATTTTGGTAGAAGGAAAGGTTTTTGCCAGTGGCACCCCTCGAGAATTAGCACAAGATGAAAAAGTGCGACATGTCTATTTGGGAGAAAAATTTGTCTTAAAACAATAATTTGCATTTATTTGTTGAATTTACGAAACAAAAAAAAGAGGCGGAAATTTTCCCGCCTCTAATTATGAAAAAAATAATATTAAAACAAACTTACTGTTTAATGACTTTTTGCACATATTGTTTGCATTTGATCAAATAGATGCCTGCAGACAAATTGCCTACATCAAAATGTGCTTGGTGGTTGTCCACGGTAGTGCTGTAAATCATTTTTCCTGTTATATCGAATAATTGTATCACTTCATTGTCATCGGCAGATGTTTGAATAGTGATGTGCTCATTAGCAGGATTAGGATATACATTGAAATAGTTGTCGGTAATATCTTCCACTGCCAAAGGTGTAAAGTCGGCAGAGTCCACCGTTGAGGAAAGGAAGCCGTATTCCACTTCTGAATAGTTGGTGAAATTGTTGTTGTTGGCAATCACTACATAAGTTTTTCCGGAAGTGTGGACAGGAATTTTGAAGGTTCCTTCAGAAACATATCCCATATTGTATTCTGCTTCAGGAGCATTGCCGTTGGTTTTGAATTTGGCAATATTGTCTTCGGAAACAATATAGACACTTAAATTGGAATAAGTATTGGTTCTTTCGTAGAAAGTGGAATTTTGACTATCTTCCGCTTGTGTGCCTTTGGTGATATTGTTGGCTTTTAGTGTAATTTCCATACTCTTGTCGGTGTCAAAAGTTTCTTGCGAAGAGGTAACGGTATTTCTCTTGCTGGTAGCGGCACTCGGGAAAGAGTAGGCAAAACTATATGTTTTTCCTGCTTCAGCGGTGTATTCCACGCCATATTTATTGACAGTAAGACGATAAACACTGGTAGAGGTTGTAGGATAAGAGCCAAATTTAGGATGATAAATTCTCATATAATATTTTTTGGTAGCTCCTGCATGAATGCTGATTTGTCCTTGAGCGTCTGTCCAAAGATAGCCGGCACTCATAATATAAGGATTGGAAGCACCATATTGTATGTTGGTAGCATACAAATTGACTCTTGCTCCGTCAACAGGCTGTCCGTCAGGGTCGGTAATGGTGAAATTGAGTGTACATGGGCGACCTTCTGCATAATAGTCAGACATGTTGAACAAGGTGCCGCTCGGTTGATAGCCTTGTACCAAGGAACTGTTCCAACCGTAGTTGCCGTTAGGTTGCATGTTGGTCATACCCCAGTAATAAGGTCTGTTGGCTGAGCAGCCGCCACGGAAGAATTCAAAGTGATGCCAGATGGTATCTCCTCCATCGTGGATGGCAGCCCACACGTGGTCGTCACAGAGGTCGGCAACGTGGATACAAGGAATAAGTGCCGTACGGGCTGCTGCCACTACCAATAAAGCATCTTCGTGGCAATTGCCGACATGTTTCCAAGCAATGTGGTTGGGTTCGGTGGCACGATAGTCTTCGCTGCTTGTGACATCTTGCGGCACACAACGGGAAGCCCAGTTGCCCAAAACATTCAAAGCATCTTGTGAAGCACTGAAAGGACGGTTGAAAAGATAAATGGAAGTATTTTCACTCCATAAGTATTCCGGCATCTGCATCAATTCTCCTAAACGCGGAATGGAGTCAATACGAATGGTGTCGTAGTTGCCGGCGGCATCTACTATTTTGTAGCCCCAAGTGTTCACTTGTCCGTAGCCGCGATAGGCAGTGTCGGAAGTGTTGACAGCATTTTGATAGTCGTTCCAAAAATAATCTCTCCAAAAATATCCCCATGTACGATAACCGCTGATGGAGGTAAGATTGTCGGTAATGGCGAGAGGTTCTTGTTCTATTTTCGGCATGACAATATATTCATAATAATAATGTTTGTCGGCTTCTCTCCAAATATAGTTGCCACCTTGTTTGATACGGTATTTGGTGGTGGTGTACCAATTGCCGGAGGTAGTATCTCCGTATTCCACCAATTGTACATATTTCAAGGAGTCGGCATAGGTATAAATTCTTGCTGCGTCCTCTACCAAGTAACTCCAATCGCCCGGCAAACGACTGTAAGAAAGTACTTCTATAGGCAAATAGGTGAGCACGTATGCCACTTCGTCCAAATATTTCAAAGGAGTGGTGTTCAACAAATTCACCATTTTGGTACGATAGGCGGAAGAGGTGACTTCAAGAAATTTGAAGCGAAGGTCGTATTGCAACCATTGTGGAGCACGACTGATAGCTTGTTCGATTTCACTGCTCAAAGTGGCAAAATGAGCGGTATCTTCTCTCACTATACCATTTTCAACGGCAAAAATCAAGGCTTGACCGGGGGCTAAAATACGTTTTTTGTCCATAGTGGCCTTGTTGACAGGTTGAATATTCAGCAGAGAATGATATTCTGCAGGCTCCTGCATGTCGATGGCAGATATGTTATGATTGGCAACAATCGAAGGATTGTAAATGCCGGGAATGCCATTGTCAAAATCAGCTTTGTTGATTTTAACACTTTGAGAATTAGCGTTTAAAAACAAAACGCAAGCACTTAATGCAATAATAATTTTTTTCATTTTTTCAAATTTAACTGTTGCAAATAACAAAATGCAAATGTACAAAAAAAATGTAAAACAACAGACATAAATCAAGAATAATAGAAAAAAGAAAATTTTTTGATAAAAATGTTGGGGAATATTTGTCAATGGTAACTAAAAAGATGCTATCTTTGTAATTTGTTTCAAACAATAGGCATTATGAAATTTACAGTAGAAGAAATAGCCCGTGTGATAGACGGAAAAGTAGAAGGAAATCCTAAAGCCGTCATCAGCAAGTTTTCGAAAATAGAGGCAGGCGAAGAGGAAGGCTTGTCGTTTTTGGCCAATGCAAAATATACGCATTATATTTATGAAACCAAGGCGACAGCCGTGCTGGTCAGCAATGATTTTGTGCCGACAAAAGAAGTGCCGTGCACATTGATAAGAATAGACGATCCTTATTTGGCATTTGCCAAATTGATGACTTTTTATCAGCAAAAGACAGAAAAAGTCGGCATTTCAAAATTTGCTGCCATAGCAGAAGATGCACAAATAGGAAAAAATGTCTATATAGGCGATTTTGTTTCCATTGCATCTGGAGTTGTTATCGGTGACAATGTAAAAATATTTCCGCATTGCTATATAGGCGATCGTGTAAAAATCGGCAACAACACTACTTTGAATCCGGGTGTAAAAATACATCACGAATGCATCATCGGCAACAATTGCACCATGCATGCGGGTGCCATTATCGGAGCAGACGGATTTGGATTTGCCCCTCAAAGCGACAATCAATATATGAAGATACCTCAATTGGGCAATGTAGTTATAGAAGACAATGTTGACATAGGTGCCAACACTTGTGTGGACAGGTCCACCATGGGTTCAACGATTATCCACAAAGGAGTAAAATTGTGTAATTTTATCCAAGTTGCCCACAATTGTGAAATAGGAGAAAACACGGTCATGGCGGCACAATGCGGCATTGCCGGTTCTACCAAGATTGGCAAAAATTGTCTTTTTGGCGGGCAAGTAGGTGTTAATTGGCATTTGCATATCGGCGACAACGTACAAGTGGGAGCACAAAGTGCTATCAGCCACAATGTTCCCGACAATGCAGTGTTGTTAGGTACGCCTGCCTTCAATGCAAAAGATTGTGTAAAATCTTTAACCATGTTTAAATATTTTCCAGCCTATGCATCTCGAATTAGTGAATTGGAGGCAGAAGTAAAGCAATTGAAGAAATTATTGGAAAAAGATGAAGAAAAATAACATCTTTGATGTTGAACAATTAAATTTTTCTTCCAACAAAGAACTTACTGACCTGTTGTTGGAAAAGGACACTATTCGCATAGAAAGAATAGTTTCTTATGGACAAACAACATCTTGGTATGATCAAACAGAAAACGAAATAGTGTTTTTGTTGCAAGGGATGGCAGAATTAGAATATGACAACGGGGCAACAGAAAAATTACAACAAGGCGATTGGGTGAATATTCCCGCTCATACCAAACACAGAGTGAGTTATACTTCCGAAAATCCCAAATGTATTTGGTTAGCTATTTTTTATTAAACTGCAATGAATTTAAGAGAGTTATTTTATAATCATGTAGCACAAACTTCCACCGAGCCGTTGGCAGTTACCATCAACAAGGCCAAGGGAGTGTATTTATACGGAGAAAAAGGGAAAAAATATTTAGATGTTATTTCCGGAGTGTCGGTCAGCAATGTAGGACACTGCCACCCGAAAGTTGTAAAAGCCATTCAGGAGCAGGCATCAAAGTATATGCACTTGATGGTTTATGGAGAAATAGTGCAGTCGCCACAAGTGCTGTTGGCAAAAGAATTGACAGATTTGCTACCCAAAACATTGAATTCGGTCTATTTTGTCAATTCGGGTTCAGAAGCCATAGAAGGTGCCATCAAACTGGCAAAGCGTTATACGGGAAAGAGTGAAATTTTGTCGTGTTACAATGCTTATCATGGTTGTACCAACGGGGCGATGAGTGTAATGGGCAGTGAAGATTTTGTAAAACATTTTCGTCCTTTAATGCCCGACTGCAATAAAATACATCATGGCAGTATGGAAGATTTAAAATACATTACTCCAAAGACTGCTGCTGTGCTGATAGAAATTACACAAGGAGAAGCCGGTATAAGAACTGCCGGCAAAGCATATTGGAAGGCACTGCGGGAAAAATGTACACAGACGGGTGCCATGCTGATATTCGACGAAGTGCAGACAGGTTTTGGCCGTTCAGGCAGTATGTTTGCCTTTGAAACCATTGGTGTAAAACCGGATATTTTGGTCATTGCCAAGGCGATGGGAGGAGGCTTGCCATTGGGTGCCTTTGTATCGCAAAAAGAAATAATGAATTGCTTTACAGAAAATCCGGTTTTAGGGCATATTACCACCTTTGGCGGGCATCCGGTATGTTGTGCGGCAGGCTTGGCATCTTTGCGAATTATCAGAGATGAACAGCTATATAAAACCGTGGAAAACAAAGGAAAATTGTATATGTCGATATTGCCAAGCCTGCCGCATGTGCAAGAAGTTAGGCAGAGTGGTTTGATGATAGCGGTAGATTTTAAAGACAGGGACTTGAATTTCATGGTGGTGAAAAAATTATTGGAGGCAGGAATGCTGACAGATTGGTTTTTGTTTTGCGATACAGCATTGCGAATTTCTCCACCATTGATTATCAACGAAAAGGAAATAGAAAAGAGTTGTAAAATTTTAAAATCAGTTTTGAAAAAAATATAGAAAAAATCACAAAAAAAAGTTGTATTTTTGTCAATTTGAAAAAAGTTTAAATTTTAAATAAAAAATAAAAAAATGACTAAGGTAGATGTTTTATTAGGTCTGCAATGGGGAGATGAAGGAAAAGGTAAGATAGTAGATGTTTTGACGCCGCAATACGACATAATTGCTCGTTTTCAAGGAGGTCCGAATGCCGGACACACTCTGAATTTTGAAGGCAAAAAAATAGTTTTACATACTATTCCATCAGGAATTTTTAGAGAAAACAGTATCAATGTTATTGGTAATGGTGTAATAATAGACCCATATATTTTAATCAACACTGAAATAAGTGAGATTAAAGATATAACAGACGTAAAATCAAAACTTTATATATCAGAAAAAGCACATTTGATATTGCCGACACATAGAATGTTGGATTATGTGAATGAAAATTTGTTGGGAAAAAACAAAATAGGTTCCACTTTGAAAGGCATAGGACCCACTTATACCGATAAAGTAAATCGTTCCGGTGTGCGGGTGGGAGATATTCTGTTGCCCAATTTCAAAGAAAAATACAATATTTTACGCGACAGCCATCTGAAACAAATTGCTGCAAAAGGTTTTGACTACAATACTATAAAAATAGACGGCAAAAACTTGGCGGAATACGAACAGGCATGGTTTGCAGCAGTAGAAGAATTGAAATCTTACAAGATATGTGCAACCGAATATCTTATCAATAGAGCTTTGGCAGACGGCAAGACATTATTGGCAGAAGGAGCACAAGGTAGTTTGTTGGATGTGGAATTCGGTTCTTATCCGTTTGTTACCTCATCGAATACGATTACCGCCGGAGTTTGTTCGGGATTGGGAATCGCTCCGACCAAAATCGGCAAGGTATATGGTTTGTTCAAAGCCTATTGTACCCGTGTAGGAGAAGGTCCTTTCCCTACGGAATTGTTCGATGCAACAGGAGATTTGCTTCGTCAGAATGGCGGTGAATTTGGCAGCACTACCGGACGTCCGAGAAGATGCGGCTGGTTGGATTTGCCGTTTTTGCGTTATGCCTGCATGTTGGATGGAGTTACGGAATTGATAATGATGAAAGCTGATGTATTGGACAATATGGAAGAATTAAAAGTTTGCACGGCTTACAATTACGATGGTAAAATCATAGAAGATATTCCTTTCGATCCAAAAGCCAACTTGGTGCCGCAATACCAAACCATGAAAGGTTGGAAGGAATTTTCCGGCAATGAAATTCCAAGCCAAATGAAAGATTATATTGCCTTTGTAGAGCAATATGTCGGTTTGAAAGTAAAGATAGTTTCGGTAGGTCCGGACAGAAATCAAAATATAATGCTATAAGCGATGATAGAAGCCACCAACATTATAAAATCGTACGACAAGTTGCAGGTGTTGAAAAACATCAGTTTACAAGTTGCCAATGAGGAAATAGTGTGTTTGGTAGGGGCATCCGGTGCAGGAAAATCCACACTTTTGCATATTTTAGGCACTTTAGATAAACCCGATAGCGGCAAGGTGCTCATAGACGGAAAAGATGTGTTGGCAATGTCGGACAAAGCCTTGTCACAATATAGAAATCAACATATAGGATTTGTCTTTCAATTTCATCATCTTTTACCGGAATTTACGGCAATAGAAAATATATGCTTGCCGGCATTGATAGGAGGAAAGTCAAAAAAAGAAGCCGTAAAAGATGCGGAACATTTGTTGGATATTTTCAATTTAAAAGACAGGGCAACGCACAAGCCGTCTGAACTTTCCGGTGGCGAACAGCAAAGAATTGCCATAGCAAGAGCATTAATCAACAATCCTTCTGTGGTGTTTGCAGACGAGCCTTCCGGAAATTTGGATTCGCAAAATGCAGCAGAATTGCACCAATTGTTTGTAAAATTGAGAGATATTTTGCACCAAACTTTCGTTATTGTTACTCACAATCCTTCTTTGGTGGATGTTGCCGATAGAGTATTGCAGATAAAAGACGGAGTTATCATTTAACCACTTTTCAATTAGTCAACAGGACAATGTTTGGATTGAAAAAATTAGATGGATATATCATAAAGAAATTTCTAGGATCGTTTTTTCTAGTAATTTTCTTAATCATATTGGTGGTGATAGTGATTGATATATCTGAAAATATTCAAGATTTTTTAGACGGAAATGCACCGCTAAAAGACATTATTTTCGGCTACTATCTCAATTTTGTCCCCTATTTCGTCAATATGTTCAGCCCGTTATTTACTTTTGTAGCGGTGATATATTTTACATCTAAATTGTCTATCAATTCGGAACTGATTGCCATGCTTAATGCGGGCTTGAGTTTTTATAGGATTATGGTTCCCTATATTATTTCAGCGTTTTTGATAGGCATGCTTTCTTTTTATCTGACCAATTTTATGATTCCGCATGCTGCCAGAGGGATGATGGAATTTAAAGAAAAATATGTGTCCAGACAAGTGCGAAGCAAAGATATTGATACGCATATCAAACTCAACGATAGTACCTATGCCTATATTCACTATTGGGACAATGCCAACAATGTAGGTTATAATTTTTGGTACGAAGGTTTTAGTGATGACGGAGTAAGATACAAGTTGAGGGCACAAACAATTATGTGGGATACTGTGAAAAACGATTGGATTTTGGGTGGCTATTCCAAAAGAACCATTAATGGACGAGACGAATATATAGAGGAAGGAGCTTGGACGGATACCAATTTGGCAGTGCAGGTAAGCGATTTTGTCTATGTAAAAGAAGGCATCAACTTGATGAATTTTAGAGAAATTCGTGATTTTATCGAGGAAGAAAAGGCAAAAGGTTCTTCTATGATAAAAAGTTACGAATTTGAAAAGCACCGCCGATTAGCATTCCCGTTTTCCACTATTATTCTTACCGTGATAGGCTTGTGTGTGTCAAGTAGAAAATCAAGGCAAGGTATGGGTTTGCATTTGTTGTTGGGATTGATTATAGCTTTTTCGTTTATAATGTTGATGCAAGTTACACAAATGTTTGCCATTTATGGAGGTTTTTCTCCCTTTTGGTCAGCATGGACACCTAACCTGTTGTTTGGAGCATTGAGTGTATTATTGATTAAATTAACTCCAAAGTAGAAGAAATGAAAAAGATAGTTGTTATATTAGTTCTTCTAATCGGGTATTTGTCCATGTTTTCACAAAACTTAACAAGAGTTGTGGAACAAGTGCAATTTTCGTATCCTAAAAAATGGAACATGCAGGTGTTGGAACCGGAGGTGAATATTTTTTATACGAAAAATATTGTGGAATTTCAATATAAAAACGCTTCTGTAAAAGTGTCTTGGTTTGACAATCCCTACGATTTAAGTCTGGATTTCGGAATTGAATTGTACAAGAAAAAATTACAGGAGCAAGGGATTTCTTATCGTTTGTTGTTGTTGGATTCTTTAAAAAATTTCCGCAAGTACAGCAAGGTAGAATATACCGGAATACAGCAAAAAAAGTATCAATCGTTGGAATTTTATCAAGAAGATGCAAAAATTTTCATCATAGAGCAAAGCGAAATCCCTCAAAATGATCAAATGTTTTGGAAAGATAAAAACAATTTTATCTTTATTTTGCCCAAAGAAGAAACAATTGAAAAACAAGATGTTGAACCAACTGAAATTGCCGAAACAACCATAGTGGAACCCATAAGCGTTGAAGAACCTTCCAAGGAAACAGAATCGGAAAAAGAGAATTCTTTGCAGATAAAAACCGACAATGAATTGTTGGTGAAAACCGAAGAGGTGGCAGATGTAGTAGATGTTACGGAGAACAATCCGGAAACGGACATTTGCGATGAGGACACATCAACTATCCCCTCACCAAAGGAAAATCCTTTTGCAGAAACTATAGAGGAAGAACCTATAATGGAATACTTCCAAGACACACTTCCGCCAATAGTTGAGGTAAAAGAGGAAGAA
>DBXJ01000030.1:0-3540 GCA_002309475.1 Bacteroidales bacterium UBA1215 | reverse complement strand
GCAATCACAGAAGAAAACATAGTGACCATAGAACCCCAAGAAGAACCAAGCCTTACAGTCGTAGCCAAAAAGATAGAAGAAGAACCAATATTGGAATACTCCCAAGATACAATTCCTTCAATAGTTGAGGTAAAAGAGGAAGAAGAGGAAACTATCCCAACCATAGCAATCACAGAAGAAAACATAGTGACTATAGAACCGATAGAAGAACCAAGCCTTACAGTCGTAGCTGAAAAGATAGAGGAAGAACCTATACTGGAATATTCTCAAGAAACAATTTCTTCAATCGTTGAAATAAAGGATGAAGAGGAAGAAACTATCCCAACCATAACAATCACAGAAGAAAACATAGTAATCATAGAGCCGATAAAAGAGCCGAGTATTATATTCGTAGCCGAAAAGATAGAGGAAGAACCAATATTGGAATATTCCCAAGATACTGTTCCTTCAATAGTTGAGGTAATAGACATAGCCGAACCCATACCCACCATGGATACCACGGGAGAATCCATAGTGAAAGTAGAGCCGCAAGAAGAGCTCAACTTTACAGAAGTGGACAATGCGGAGGCAGAGTCGCAAAAAAGCGAGGAAGTGGCAGGGAAAATAGGACTTTGTAGCAATGTAACCTATTTTTATCCAATTGATTGGGAATTGGTGTCACAAAGAAATGTTACCCCCAATACGTGGGAGGTAATACTACAATCCGGCAAGGAAGAATATATCATCATTCAAGAAGATGCTTCTTTTACGGAACAATCTTTATTGGAAAAAGAAAATTTGATGGTGAACAATATCAAAGGAATAGTATTTGATACAAAAATAGATTCTTTGCAACAAGACCAACATCGCTTTCTTTATAAAAAATTCTATTTGAACAGGTTATGCGGGGCATTGGTGTTGGAACAATCGGAAAGTGATGCTTTTTTGGTCACCATTCAATCGTTTGATACGGTGGATTTGACATCCTCGTCGTATAATTATATTTTGAATCATTTAAATGAAAATAAGCCTAAAGCAGATAGTCATCGCACCGAAGTGGGAGATATTTCTTTTGTTTTGCCTTCCGGATATATGGTTAGTGACACAATAGTGGAAAAGGAGCAGACGTATTTTAAAATATTGTCACCGGAATTGGGAACGGCAAGTATTCTTTTTCATGTTTATGACAAAGATTGCAATTTGGTTCGCTTGCTCAATCTTCATCAGATGCAACAAAAGAACATGTTTACAGCATTTGAAAAAATAGCCGTCAGCAAAACTGCGGAAGTAATGATGTTGTATTATACCTCCAGCAACGAAATGGCAACTTACGGCGTAACGGTTTGCATGCGTTACAAGGGAAAAACGTTTTTGATAGATGTTTTCACCAACGCATTGAACGATACCTTTTTTGACAGCAATTATTTGATGAATTTGTTAAATAGTATAGATGTAAAATCTTAAAAAATTATATGTTGGTAATATGCAGAATTTGTTGAAATTTTTGATTCGGATAATAGACATCATACTTTATTTAATATTAGTATTTGTATGTATCTTCTTTATTTATAAAACGAGTGCCTACCGGCAATGGGCTTTGAATGGTTTTAGCAAAGAAGTTTGCGGGCCCTTGTTGCGTTTGCAATCCAATATAGAGCAATATACCAGTTTAAAGCAGGAAAATGTCGATTTGTTGGCACAAAATGAACAGTTGATGAGTATGATAGCTCATCAAAATATGGATATGGCAAACGATTTGGAAGATTCGACCATGTATGATTTTATCCATGCCAGAGTGATAGAAAATACTATTTCCAAACGCAACAATGTTATCATTTTGAACAAAGGCAGCAAGGCCGGCATTCAACCCGATATGGGTGTTATTTCTCCGCAAGGAATTGTCGGAATTGTAAAAGATGTGTCTCCCAATTTTTCAATAGTATTGTCATTGTTGAATGAAAATTTCAGTGTTTCCGCCAAAGACAAACGAACCGAAACGGTCGGCATGATTACTTGGAACGGGAAAAATTATAAATATGCACAATTGGAAAATTTAATCAATATAGAAGATGTTCGTGTCGGGGATACGGTAGTAACACAATATTCTATGTTGTATCCCATGGAATATCCAGTCGGAGTGATTGCCGCCGGCACAAGCAGCAAGGCAGTCGGCGGATATTTTATTCTGCAAGTGGAATTGTTTCAAAATTTTTCTAGGTTAGACAATGTTTATGTAGTAAAAAGCCGTTTCCTCAATGAAATGAAGGCACTACAAGAAAGGAGTAAGGATGAATAATGTTTATGTAAAACATACGGTAGCATTCATTTTGCTTTATGTGGCACAGATATTTCTTTTAGACAAAGTGGCACTTTGGGGATTTGTTACCCCCATGATTTATATTTTGTTTATTCTTTCTTTGCCGTTTGACACTCCTAATTGGCTGATGGTGGTATTAGGGTTTGCTGCAGGATTGATAATGGATAGTTTTACGGGAAGTTTGGGGATGCATGCTTTGTCATTGATGACCATTGCCTTTATGAGAAAATGGGTGATAACTGTTATTCCTTTTTATGGCGAAAAAGAACCTCATCTGCAGCCGAAATTGTATGACATGAAATTTGTTTGGTATTTGCAATATACTTTTCTACTCACTTTGATACATCATGCCATCTATTATTTTGTAGATGCCATGTCGCTGAAACATTTCGGACACACCTTGTGGGTGATATTGGTCAACACCTTGTTTACCGTTATCGCAATTTTTATAGTTCAAGCAATTTTTTACAAACCGTCTAAACGTTATTAATATGGATATTGTTAGTTTTTTAGTACATCTGCTTCTGGCAACAGCCGTAGGCGTGATTATAGGAATAGAACGCGAATGGCGTTTGCGGAGTGCCGGCTTGTTGACCAATACTTTGGTCGCCATAGGTGCCGCCGTGTATGTGATGGCAGGAACAACCCTTACTACCAATACCACCGGAGACCCTTCCAGAGTTTTGGGGCAAATTGTGGCAGGTGTAGGTTTTTTGGGTGCCGGTGTGATTATGCGGGACGGTTTTAACATACACGGACTGAATTCCGCCGCCACCATTTGGTGCTCTGCCGCTGTCGGCTCTTTGGTCGGATTGGATTTGTATGCCGTCGCTTTTATCGCCGCCGGCATCATTGTCAGTTCCAATTTATGCATAAGATGGTTAGCCGATTGGATTAACAAATTGGCCATGAAAAAACAAGATGTGTACAACAGCGTGATGTTTCACTTCTTTCTCAACGAAAACCATGAAAAATTGTTCCGGCAGCATTTAATGGAAACTTTGGCAAAATATCCTAACATAACGCTGAAATCCTTTTATGCCAAAGAAAACATTTCCCGCTCTTCGGAAAGAGAATTGGTATGTGAAGTAAATTGCCCGAAGAAATTGAACAGCGACCTGCAAAAATTCAAAGAAATTATTTTCGCTCACCCCGATTTGATAAAAATAAAACAAGACAATGAAATCAAAATGGTATAAATCAATCTTATATTTATCAGCAGTTGCTGTTTTGGGTTATGGTGT
>DBXJ01000005.1 GCA_002309475.1 Bacteroidales bacterium UBA1215 | reverse complement strand
GCACAATATACGCATAGTATTGGTGCAACAGTAGGCAGTATGAACGGATTTTCCTACAAAGGAGTTTTCGGTAGTTTAGGTGTACAAGCCGATTTAGGATTAAAATTGACAGAAGGAGCTTTTGAGCACTATTCATGGAATGTATTTACTGTAGAATTGAATCCTAATTTGATGTATCAGGCAAATGCCACCGGCGGATTATACTGGTTTGTAGGAGGTGGTTTAAGTCTTGGCTATTGTTTCGATCATGCAGGTTATTATGTCGATTTGGGCAAATTTGGTCTTAATGCCATAGGCGGATTGGAATACAAGTTCGGCATACCATTGACTTTGCAATTTGATTTCCGTCCCGGTTTTGGCTTGTTGTTTGATGATTATGGTCATGCCGGCTATTTCGATTGGGGACTTAATTTAGGAGTAAGATATACCTTTTAAGAATTGATAGCATAAAAGTAATCAGTTAAATATAAGTAAGTTGAATATTTAACATTAACAAGATGGAAAAGTATATTTGTTCAGTTTGCGGGTATGAATACGACCCTACCAAAGGCGACCCTGACAATGGGATAGCTCCGGGAACTCCATTTTCTGAATTGCCGGACGATTGGACCTGCCCTCTTTGTGGTGTAGGAAAAGAAGATTTTGAGCAAGAATAATATTTCTAAAAGTATGCAAGAGGTTTTAAGCAAAATCGGTTATGGTCTCTATGTGCTTACTGCCAAAGAAGGTGACAAAGACAATGGCTGTATTATCAATGCAGTCAGTCAAATCACATCAGGAAATCCGACCATGGTGTCTATTGCTGTCAATAAACTCAACTATACACACGATATGATTTTGCGTACAAGCGAATTCAATGTGTCGATGTTGACAGAAGCAACACCTTTTTATGTATTTGAGCATTTTGGCTTTCAGAGCGGAAAGACTGTCAATAAATTTGAAAACTGTTCTACGGAACTCCGCACACAAAACGGAATACTGTATCTCCCGAAATTTATCAACGGAGTATTTTCCGGAAAAGTAAGGCAAACTATTGATTTAAGCACACATACTCTTTTTGTGGCAGAAGTGGTGGAGACACTCGCTATTTCCGATGATCCGTCACTCTCTTACGCATATTATCAGAAGAATATCAAGCCGCAACCGCAGCCGCAAACCGAAAAAAAAGGTGGCTGGCGATGCAAAATTTGCGGTTATGTGTATGAAGGCGAGGAACTTCCTGCTGACTTTGTCTGTCCTTGGTGCAAACATGGACCGGAAGATTTTGAACCTATTGTATAAGTACGAAATTTAAACAACAATTTAATAAAAATCCCCTGAAAAGGGGATTTTTTCGTTCATCGAGTATATGATTTTGAATCCATTAGCTTATTTGTTTTCTAAGGAAAAATGAAGTTTAGCCTTGTTCAAAATCGAAAATTATTTTTTTGAAAGTTTCGTCTATTTTTTTTGAGCAGTCTTGGCTTCTGTCATAGCCGCTGAGTACAGAATAGCATAAGCAGTATGTGGTGCTATTATCTTTACTGACAATTCTCTGCAACATTTTTACACTTTTTTCTCCTATGCCGGTTATAGTTGTTTCTACAGCAATCTCGTCATGAAAGCGGATAGAGTGCAGATAGTCGAATTCTGTATGTACCAAAACCATATCCAATTCAGAAAGGGAAAGATGGCCTACAATGTCTTTCATATATTGCAGCCTTCCCAAGTCGAAATAGGCACAGAGAATGCCGTTGTTGACATGTTGGAACGGGTCTAAGTCGGTCATTCTGATTTGAATGTCCAAACGATGTTTAAATGTAATATTTTCAGTGTTAATCATGTTAAAATAAAAGCAGGCTTTGCCTGCTTAAAGTGATTGTTAATGAATTTTATTTTTATTAACCGCATTTGGAATGACCGCAATTGTTGCAAGTAACACAACCGTCTTTATAAACGAGTGTTTCTTGACCGCATTCCGGACACGATTGTTTTACTTTTGTTCCGTCTTGGATGTATTTTTTCAAAGCACGGCAAACACCATTTTTCCATGTCATTATATTGTCATCGTCAAAACGAAGTTTGGAAATTAAATTGACAACATTAGGAATAGGCATGCCATGGCGTAGAATACCGGATATCAATTTAGCATAGTTCCAATATTCTTTATCGAACAAACGCGATAAACCTTCAAGGATAACATTGTAGCCGCCGCCGTCAACATAGTGGAAATCGTAGCGGGCCGGTTCATCGGGATTGACTTTTTCTCTAACAACCCAACCTTTTTTGATGGTAGGATGAATATAGAATTCGTCTGCCTTGCCGGTGAAAATTTCATAGGGGCGATTGTTGAGTAAGCCGACAATGGCGACCCATTCTTCACTCTTGTTGCGGAAACGAATCACTTCTGCTTCCAATTTCTTTGGACGTTTGATAGCGTTGGTGTCGCTGATAGTGTTGGCGGCTTTGCTTTTGTTCTTTTCTTCGTTGCTGACTAAAACACCATCTCGCGAACCTTCACGATAAATAGTCATACCTTTACAGCCGCTTTCCCATGCAGTTTGATAGATATTGCTGACAACTTGTTCGTCGGTTTTTTCAGGAATGTTGACAGTAACACTGATGGAGTGGTCAACCCATTTTTGAACGGCGCCTTGCATTTTTACTTTCATCACCCAGTCAATATCATAAGCGGTTGCCTTGTAGTAAGGTGATTTTTCTATAATTGCTTGCAATTCACTGTCTTTCATGGTTTTCAATTCGTCCATATTGTAGCCGTTTGTTTCTGCCCAGATAATAAATTTCGGGTGGAAAACTTGATATTCTTCAAAAGAATCTCCGTTTTTATCCACGAAAGAAACTTTTACGTTGGCATCGTTAGGATTTACTTTTCTTCTTCTGGTATAGTTAATCATAAATACCGGTTCAATGCCGGAAGTGGTTTGTGTGCACATGCTGACACTACCTGTTGGTGCAATGGTCAACAAAGCAATATTTCTTCTGCCATAGGTGCACATTTCCTGATATAATTGCGGGTCAGCTTCTTTAATTCTCTTTATGAAAGGATTGGTAGTTTCACGGGCTGCATTGTAGATAGAAAATCTGCCTCTTTCTTTTGCCATTTCTACAGAAGAACGATAAGCTGCCAATGTCAAGGTCTTGTGAACTTCGGTTGAAAATGCAATGGCTTCTTCAGAACCATAGCGAATGCCTAATGCTGCCAACATATCGCCTTCGGCGGTAATGCCCAAACCTGTTCTACGTCCTTGGGTGGATTTGTCTTTTATTTTCATCCACAATTCTTTTTCTACACGTTTGATATCTTCTGCTTCAGGGTCGGTATTGATTTTTTCTAAGATCTTGTCAATTTTTTCAACTTCCAAGTCTATCAAATCGTCCATCAAGCGTTGTGCAATACCGACATGTTTTTTGAATTTTTCAAAATTGAATTTGGCAGTAGATGTAAACGGATGATCTACATAGCTATACAAATTCATGGCAATCAAACGGCAACTGTCGTAAGGACATAATGGAATTTCTCCGCAAGGATTGGTGGAAACAGTTTGAAAGCCAAGGTCGGCATAACAATCCGGAATTGATTCATTGGTGATAGTATCCCAGAAAAGAACGCCCGGTTCTGCCGATTTCCATGCGTTGTGGATAATTTTGTCCCATATTTTTCGTGCATCAACTTCTTTTCTTACTTTTGGATTTTCAGAGTTGATAGGATATTGTTGAACGTAAGGTTGACCGGTTTTTACGCATTGCATAAATTCATCGTCAATTTTTACCGATACGTTGGCACCTGTAATTTTGCCTTGTTCTAATTTTGCATCTATAAATTTTTCAGCATCCGGATGTTTGATGGAAATACTCAACATCAAAGCTCCGCGTCTGCCGCCTTGTGCAACTTCTCGGGTAGAATTGGAATAACGTTCCATAAATGGAACAATACCGGTAGAGGTGAGGGCACTATTGTGTACCAAACTGCCTTCCGGACGAATATGTGATAAATCGTGACCAACACCACCACGACGTTTCATCAATTGTACCTGCTCTTCGTCTTCTTTCATGATAGCACCATAGGAATCGGAATTGGGACCACATCCTATGACAAAACAATTGGATAAAGAAGCAATTTGGAAATCATTGCCGATACCGAACATCGGACTACCTTGTGGAACAATGTATTGGAAATTTTTAAACAACTGATTGATTTGAGCTTCGTCTAAAGGGTTGGGGTATTTGCTTTCAATACGAGCAAATTCTGATGCAAGGCGTTTGTGCATGTCGTCAGGGGTGAGTTCGTACAAATTGCCTTCTCCGTCACGGAGTGCATATTTGTTCATCCAAACGTTGGCTACCATGACATCGCCACCAAAGTATTCAGTAGCTGCTCGCAAAACTTCTTCCGCAGAGTATTTTTTCATTTCTGATCTAATATTCCTGTTATAATTATAGTTGTGAATTTCTTCATTTTGGGTAGGTTCTGTATGGATTTCTTGTGTGGCTATAGGTTTAACACTTGTCATGGTTTCCGGTTGAGGACGATTTTGCAATCGAGAACCGACTAAAGAATTGGCATCTTCTTTGGTTTCTGTAGGAACCGTACTCACTTTGGTCGCATTGACAACATTTACATGACTATTGGCAACAGGGTTGGCATTGGCAGTTGTAGGCATTCTGTGACCATACGTAGCAGTTTGCTGTGCTTCGTTTTGTGCAGGAGTATCTTCTCCGCTAATGTTGAATAATTCTTTAAAAAAATCCATACTTTTTTTAAATTTGTAATAGTAAAATTTTCAAGGTCTATCGGTAGAATTGTACGCATTTTTGCTATTGCAGCAACATCTTATTTTTGATTTTCAGAAGTTTGTAGTAAACAAAAGCGTTATTCTAACTTTGTTGCAAAGGTAAACTCTTTTTTATGTTTCAAAAACTATACATTTAATAAGTAATTAACAAATTTTAGTTAGCAATTTATATTGCTGAAAATCACTATAATATAAAAGTTTTTTGAACTAAAAAATTGGCTTATTTTTCATATTCAATTACTTAAAAATTGGGGTAAAAAAAAGTTTTTTTAACCGAATTGGGTCTATCGGAAAAAAGAGTAAAAAAAATAAAAAAATTATTGCAGATTTGTTTCAAAAATTTTGCCGTCAATCAGCTGAGAAATTTTTCTGAAACCTGTTTCCAAAGCACATTGTTTGGCAGATTCATATCCCAAACTGATTTCTTGTGCTTGATGGGCATCCATGCTGATGGTGATAGGAATATTTTGACGGTGAATTTCTTTCAAAATCCATGCAGAGGGATAAAAACCATTATAGCGTTGTTTGTAGATGCCTCGGGTATTGATTTCCACTATTAGATTTTTTTCTTTAATCAATCTAATGGCTTCAAAAATATAGTTTTGATACCACTTGTCAGTTTCTAAAAAATAGCGGTTTTTGTTGTGCATTTTTATTTTATCAAAATGAGCAATGATGTCAAATTGTTCGTTTTCAATCATATTGAACAATTGATAAAAATAAGTTTTTACCGCCAAACGTATGTCATTGTGAAAAATATTTGCCAATCCGTCATCGTAGGTGGCACTCAAAGGTCCATCAATAAACCATAATTGTCCGTCTTTTTCCACCATGTGTATGCCGCCAATAATATATTGCAGGCCATAAGTTTGCTTGAAATAACTAAATGGTTTGGACAGGTTGGGGATAAAATCGCATTCTAAACCATAAGAAATGGGCAATTGAGGAAATTCGGCACTTGCTTCTTTGATTTCGGCAATATAGGCGGGAATGTTGTTTTCTTTGATAGAAAAACTATTGTCAAAAGGAAGCGGGCCATGCGAAGAAAAGCCAAAAGCCGTAAAAGATTGTTTTACAGCTTCTTGTACAAAATCTTTTGGCTTGCCTTGACCATCACAATAATAACAATGTGTATGAAAATTGAACATCGTTGTTGTTATAAACACATGATTGATGTCGGGTTGCTATTTTTTCAGCAAATTGCTAATATCGTCGCCCGGCTCTACTTCATAAGGTTCTTTTCCATATTGGAAAACAATCATTTTTTTGCCGCCACGTAACAACATTTTTTCACCATCCACCCACAAAGCACATGATTCTCTCAATCCTACAACTGTCATTTGTTGGTTGACAGCCATATATTCGTTCAATCTGTCTTGACGAGTTTCTCCGCCGTGTTTTACCATTTTGTCAATTTCCGGAGTAGGGTCTAAATAGTGAGGGTTGATTTGAAATGGTATCAAATTCAAGGTTTTAAAACTCTTCGGTTGGACAATAGGCATATCGTTGGTAGTGCAAAGCGTTGGAGAAGCTACATTGGAGCCCGCACTCCAACCAATGTAAGGTGTGCCTGCCTTTACCTTTTTGGCAATGGCATCCATAATGTTGAAGTTGTGCATTTCCGCCACCAAATGAAAAGTGTTGCCGCCACCGACAATAATGCAGTCTGCTTGTTCTATGGCAGCCAATTTGTCTTCTACATGATGAATAGAATTTAAATGCTGAAAACCCCATTTTGCAAATACCTTTTTTACTCTTTCTTCGTAGGCATCATAACTGGCAGGATAAGCCTTTCCGTTGATGTTGACACCTGCAAAAGGAACAAAAACGATACGACTGTTTGCATCAAGATTGTTCTGTTGGCAGAAAAACTCTATTTGTGTTTGGCACCATGCTAAATATGGTTCGCCAAAATTGGTAGAATTACTAATCAATAAAAGTTTCATATTAGATGTTTTTAAGATGTTAATATTCTATAATTTGTTATTTAAACAATGCCTTCCGTATATACGTCGGCATCAATTTTTTGTACTAATCCTTGCAGAACTTTGCCTGGTCCTACTTCTATAAATTGGTCAGCACCATCGGCAATCATATTGCTAACACTTTGTGTCCACAAAACTGGAGATGTTAATTGATTGATGAGGTTTTGTTTGATAAGCGTGATATCGGTAGATGCTTTGCCGGTACAATTTTGATAGATAGGACAAATAGGTTGGCTAAAAGGAGTGTCTTCAATAGCTTTTGCTAATCGGGTACGTGCAGTCTCCATAAAAGGAGAGTGGAAGGCTCCGCCAACATTTAATCTTACTGTATGTTTCGCATTTGCTTCATCGGTAAAGCGGTCTATAATGCTGTCAATGCCTTTAACAGAGCCGGAAATCACTATCTGGCTGGGGGCATTATAGTTGGCAACAACAACACATTCAGTTGCTTGAGAGCAAATTTCCTCCACCTTGTTAATAAGAAGGTTTCTGCCGACTACGGCTACCATAGTGGTGTTGTGCAGTTCACAGGCTTGTTGCATAGCCATAGCTCGTTGATAAACAAGTTTTAAGCCATCTTCAAAACTAAGTGTTTTGTTGGCGACCAATGCAGAAAATTCTCCAAGAGAATGTCCTGCCACCATGTCCGGATGGAATTGCTCTCGTATGGTTTCTATCAAAATGGTAGAATGCAAGAATATGGCAGGTTGTGTTATCTTTGTTTGCTTTAAATCTTCCTCGCTACCATAAAACATAACTTTGCTGATGCTAAAATCTAAGATTTTGTCAGCCAATTCAAAATAGTGCTTTGCAATGACATTGTCATTGTAGAGCGACAAACCCATGCCGGGGAATTGTGATCCCTGTCCCGGGAAGACGTATGCTTTCATACCCCGATTTTATAAATGAATGGCTTGTTCAACAGCTACTTCAACGGCTTCCATCATGCCTTCTGACATAGTTGGGTGTGGATGGACGGCTGAAAGAATATCGTGTGCTGTCAATCCCATTTGACGGGCAACAACAGCTTCGGCAATCATTTCTGTAACATTGTCGCCTACCATGTGGCAACCTAACATTTTGTCGGTTTTTGCATCAAAAATTACTTTTACCATACCGTCTCTATTGCCGGCTGCTGTGGCTTTTCCTGAAGCGGTAAATGGGAATTTGCCAATCTTTATTTCATAGCCTGCCTCAATGCATTTCTTTTCGCTGAGACCTACCGATGCAACCTCCGGAGTAGTGTAGGTGCATCCAGGAATGTTGCCATAGTTGATAGGTTGAGGATTTTTACCGGCTATTTTTTCAACGCAAATAATGGCTTCTTTGGAGGCAACGTGTGCCAATGCTGGTCCGTGAACAATGTCACCGATAGCATAAACGCCTTTTATATTGGTGCGGTAGAAGTCGTCAACTACTACTTTGCCGCGTTCGGTGGCAATGTTGGTTTCTTCCAATCCCAAATTTTCAATATTTGTTTGAACACCGACTGCGGAAAGAACTATGTCAGCCTCTATGTCAATCATATTGCCGCGTTTGTCTTTTACGTGTGCAATGCATTTTTCTCCTGTAGTATCCACACTTTCTACTGAAGATTCTGTCATGACTTTCATGCCTTGTTTGCGGAATGCACGGTCAACCAATTTTGAACTTTCTTCGTCTTCCAAAGGAAGAATTTGTGGCAATAATTCTATCAAAGTGACTTTTGTTCCGATGCTGTTGTAGAAAAATGCCAATTCGCTACCGATAGCTCCACTGCCGACAACTATCATTGATTCAGGTTGTTTTGGTAAAGTAAGAGCTTCTCTATAGCCGATAATTTTCTTTCCGTCTTGTGGAAGATTGGGTAATATACGAGAACGGGCTCCTGTAGCCAAAATGATATGATCTGCAGTATATTGCTTTGTATCTGTTTCTGATTGAACTTCTACTATGTTGCCGGGCAAAACTTTGCCATGACCATGGAGAACTTCTATATTGTTTTTCTTGAATAGAAATTGAATGCCTTTGCTCATGGTTTCTGCAACATTACGGCTGCGAGCAATAATGGCTTCAAAATTTGCCTTGTAATTTTCACAAACTACGCCATAGTCTGCACTATGTTGCATATATCTGTAAACTTGTGCTGATTTTATTAATGATTTGGTAGGAATACAACCCCAATTGAGGCAGATGCCACCCAATTCTGCACGTTCTACTACTGCTGTTTTATAACCTAATTGTGATGCTTTGATAGCGGCAACATAGCCACCAGGACCACTGCCGATTACTATTAAATCAAAATTTGCCATTTCTTACTATTTTATTTTTTGCAAAAATACAATATTTTTTTGTATTGACAAAAAGATATTCTCATACAAATGATAATTTCTTGAAAAGAATTTTATAACTAATTGGCTTATTCTTTCTTTAGGAAAAGAAACAAAGAATAGAAGAATGCAAACATGGTAGCCCCGTCTTGTTGTCCCAGAAAATCTTCCGTTATCATGGCAATCAATACAATGATGAAGAATATTTTGAATAAGTTGGGTAAGTTGTGTTGGACAATTACCGGATAGAAAATAGCTATCATGCATATCAAAAAACCTATTACGCCAAAGGATACCAAAAAACTTAAATATTGATTGTGGCTTTTCATGTCACTGTGTTGCAATTGCGAATTGTTTTGAATCATTTTTTGCTTCAAAGCATGCCTTGCACCTCCTGTGCCGACACCAAAAAACAGGTGTTCTTTTATCACTTGACAAGAAGTTTTCCACAATTCAAACCTTTGTGGCATGGAATGTCCTTTGGCATAGCCGGTAGATAGGTAGGAATTGATTTCCCATAAAGTGCTATAAAATCTGCCGACAAATCCTATTCTATTGGTATAATGGTAGTTGCCAATTCCGTTTTCAATATTTTTGATGTCAGTATTTGTCAAAGCGGCCATGCCGTCTTTGTCTTTGTGCAAACCCTTGGAATTCAAATAGCGAATCAATGTGTTTTCAATAGGAAATCCGTTGGTGTCGTTGCCATAAAAATCTATCTTGCTACGTTGCTGCCAACTCTCTGCCAATTCTTCTTCACAAACGTAGGTATAGATATAACTGCCGTTTTCTATATCTTTGTCGGAATAATTGTGTGTATATGGATGTCCGTATGCAGTGGATGTTTCTGCTGTTTGTGGATCGAAATCCACATGAAAATATTGATAGGTTTTGATGCCAATCCAAGCAAAAATAAATATACAAATAGCAAGCAGACAACCAATGGCACTTATTTTTGCCATTTTGTTGCTACTTTCCACAGCCCATTTGATGCCGCATATTATGCTGATGGCTATTACCAAAATCAATGCTGTAAGCGAGCCGGCATAAGCAAGCGAAAAACAGAAAAATATTGCCAAGGCAATATAGAAATATTGTTTCCATTTGTCTGTGTTTTTGGCAATGTAAATGGCTACAACAAACGAAAAGCAAATATTGATGGCAAAGCGGGCATAGGAAATATAAAGAGCCATATTTCTTTTGTCAGGCAGATGCTTGATTTTATATGTCAGCCAGCCCCAAACAATGCTCATCACCATAGCGTAAAGATATACTTTCAGCAATGTTGACAGTTCTTTGTCATTGATTTTTTGTGAGGAGGCAAAAATGACGGGTAAATACAGCAAAGGAATTTTCACCAGCAATTCTTGCAGTCCTATATTAATATCAAATGTATATATCAACCAAACAATATGTACTCCATAGAGCAAAAGAAATACCAACAAAGCTTTGTTGTGGACAATGGCATTCCATTTTTCTTTATATTTTCCTTCTGCCACCCAATTGGCAGTCAGGAGCATTCCTCCCAATGACATCAAAAATCGGGAAAAGGGAATCCCTACTACTAAGATAGCGATAGAAAACAAGAAAAAATAGTGGTGTACTTGTTCTCGAGTAGTAGGCCTTAAATGAGGAATGTTTGTCATGCTATTTGTTGTAGGTTCCTTTTAAAATAGAATGGTAGGTTTTGTCGTTGTTAAGAATTTCTATTGCCTTATTTAAGTCCGGATCGATGCTAAGAGAATTTTCAATTCTGCCTTTTTGAGCGTAATATCTCTCTACAATTTCCATTTGTAACAATTGCGAAATTTCTTTGCGGTAGCGAACCAAATCGTTGGCTTTTTCTTCTTTTACCGATTGTTCCAAATCGCTGATTTGTTTGTTGATTTTATCAGAAAATTTATCATTTTCTACGCTGGTTTTTAAATTCTTAATTTGTTTTTCGGTAAAAGTTTCGTATGCTAAGTTTTTGGTTTTGACAAATTTGGTAAAATCTTGATAAATCTCGTCGGTGATTCTGAATTCTTTGGCGGGAGCAATGGAATGGTGTTTCAATTTATATTCGTTGGCATAGTTGAAAATAATTTGTTGGGCAAACATCGCCAATAAAACAGTGCTATAGGGTTCGATTTCTACGTTGATATCGGGTTCTACGCCGCCATAGTCATAAACGGTTCTGCCGTTTTTGGTTTTGAAAGCTGTTGCTGAAGAATCGGCTTTGTGTTTAGAAATGCCGTTTTCATCTTTGTCGGAGTAGTCTATACCTTGAATACACCTTCCTGATGGAATATAATATTTTGAAACAGTAACTTTTACCCTTGTATTATAACTTAAAGGGAGAATATTTTGTACCAATCCTTTGCCGAAAGTCCGTTCGCCGATTAGCACCGCTCTGTCAAAATCTTGCAGTGAGCCGGAGACAATTTCAGAGGCAGAAGCACTATTTCTATTTACCAAAACAACTATTGGGATTTGGTTGTCCAAGGCGGTTTTGGAAGTGGCAAAAGTTTGTGTTTGTTTTGGATTTTTGCCTTTGGTGGTTACAATTATGTTGCCTTTGTCAATAAACAAATTGACAATGTCGATGGCTTCGTTGAGCAAACCGCCTCCGTTGTCTCTTAAGTCAAGCACAAATTTTTTCATGCCGTTGTTTTTCAATTGTGTGAAAGCCGTTTTGACATCATTGGCGGCATTTTCGGTAAATTGGTCTAATTTAACGTAGCCAATCTGGTTGTCAATCATGCCGGAATAACTGATATTGGGGAATTTAATTTCTTCTCTGACAATTTCTTTGCTAATAGTTTTGTTGCTGCCATAAGGTTGTATGGTAATTTTTACTTTGGTGCCGGGTTGTCCTTTGAGCAAATTGCTCACGTCAGAAACAGAAGCACCTTTCATACTTTTTCCTTCTATGCTGATAATTTTGTCACCCGGTTGTATGCCGGCAGAGTAGGCAGGTGAACCTTCGTATGGCTCGGAAAAAATTACATAATTGCTGTCTTGTTGTATTGTGGAACCTATGCCTCCATATTGTCCGGTAGTCATCAACTTAAATTCTTCTAAATCAGATTCCGGATAATAGACAGTATAAGGGTCTAATTTGTCTAACATACCATCGATAGATGTTTTGACAAGGTCGTTGACATTGATTTCATCAACATAATGTTCGTCCAATTGGCGTAATAGAGATGAATAAATGTCTAAATTTTTGGCTATTTCAAAGTCATTGCGAACAAAACCTACTATGGTAAGAAAAATAATGCTCACACAAGATATGATGATAATGTTTCTTTTCTTTTTTGTTGTCATGGTTAAAAATATTATGTTTTTTTAACGTGAGAAATTTTTATTTATTTTAAATTCTTTGTAAGAAAAAAAGGCGGTATCCGCCTTTTTGTTGTCCCACTAGGACTCGAACCCAGACATACAGAACCAGAATCTGCGGTGCTACCATTACACAATGGGACATTATCAATTTGCAAAAGTAGTAAAAAATAAAATACAAATGCTATTTTTGACAGTTGTTTTTTTTAATTATTTTCAAAATGAGTCTAAAGCAAGGAATTACAACGCTATGACGGGCAGCAAATAGGGGCAATGCCAATAAATAGCATTCGGTAAAATTCACTTTAAAGGTTTGTTTTGCAAAAAAGTGTGGATAAATGTTGGTTTTATATATTTTTTTTTAGTACTTTTGCATTTTAATTTCAAGATAAAAAACAAAACAATGAGCAAGGAAGCAAAAAAGAAAGTAGAGTTGGAAAAAGAACCGAATACCATTGATAAACTGATAGTATGGTATAGAAATAGCGAAAAAATAATCAATGTAGTTACAACAGCGATATTGGTGATTGCTTTGTTAATTTTGGTGTATTATCTCTGGTGGGCACCAAAACGTCAGGCAAAAGCAGAAGTAGCCGTATGGAAGGCAGAGCAATATTTTGCAGTAGATTCTTTGCAATATGCCCTTAACGGAGACGGCACTTGTGATGGCTTGTTGTCGGTGATAAAAGATTATTCTTGTACCAAAACGGCTACAAGAGCTCGTTTTATGGCAGGCAGTTGCTATTTGAAATTAGGAGAATTTGACAACGCTATTAAATATTTAAAAAGATCACATCCAAGAGATAAAATGGTTGCCATTCAAAGATTGGGATTGTTGGGCGATGCTTATTTAGAAAAAAATGATATAAATAAGGCTGCCAATTATTACAAAAAGGCATCCAAAAAACATGTTAACGATATGCTAACGCCTATGTATTTGATGCGTTATGCATTGGTTTGCGAAATGCAAGGCAATTGGTCGGATGCTATCGATGCTTATCAGACCATTCAAACCAAATATACCTCTTCTTATGAGGCTATGGATGTAGAAAAACGTATTGAATACGCCAAAACAAGACAATAAGCCGATGGGTAAAAAACATAATCTTTCTGATTATGATGAACAAAGTGTTCCTTTTGTAAGCAACAAGGGTACACGTGTGGCGGTTATCACTGCAGAATGGAATGCAGAGATAACATTCGCTATGGAGGCGGGATGTATCGAAACGCTAAAAAAATACGGTTTAGAAGATAAAAATATTTTTGTACAACGTGTAGCCGGCAGTTTTGAATTACCATTTGTGGCTAAACAATATATCTTGAATCAAAATGTAGATGCTGTTGTTTGCATAGGTTGTATCATACAAGGAGAAACACGTCATTTTGATTTCATCGCACAGGCAACCGCCAATGGCATTATGAATGTTGGTTTGGAATGCAATGTGCCGGTAATCTTCGGCGTATTAACCACCAACAATATGGAGCAAGCCATTGAGCGTTCAGGAGGAAAGCACGGCAACAAAGGTGTAGAAGCCGCTGTGGCTTGTTTGAAATTGCTAAATTTGTAGAAAAAGAAATAAAAAAAGACTACGATTTCGTAGTCTTTTTTGTATAAAATGCAGTAGAGATGAGAATTGTTTTTATGGGAACGCCCGAGTTTGCCGCCGGCATATTGGAGGCTGTCATCAACGAAGGACAGCACGAAGTTTGTGCTGTTGTTACCATGCCTGACAAAGCCGCCGGTCGCGGAATGAAAATACAAAAATCCGCCGTTAAACAATGTGCTGAAAAATACCAACTGCCCCTTCTACAGCCGGAAAAATTACGCGAAGAGCAGTTCTTGGCAACCCTGAAAGCTATCCATGCAGATTTATTTTTAGTGGTTGCATTTAGAATGTTGCCCGAAGTGGTATGGCAAATACCTCCCAAAGGAACCATCAACTTGCATGCTTCATTGTTGCCGGATTATAGAGGTGCCGCCCCTATCAATTGGGCAATTATCAACGGAGAAAAACAAACCGGTGTCACCACCTTTTTTATTAACGAAAAAATAGATCAAGGAAAAATAATTTTGCGAAGGTCTTTGCCGATTGGCGAAGAAGAAACGGCGGGAGAATTGCACGATAGTTTGTTGGAATTGGGCAAAACAACGGTTTTAGACACTCTGCATTTGATAGCCAAAGGCAATGTGCCGACTTTGGAACAAGCATTGACAATAAACGATAAGTCTGCCCCGAAAATTTTTAAGGAAGATTGCCGTATCAACTGGCATCAGCCGGCGGAAAAAGTACACGATTTCATTAGAGGGCTGAGTCCATATCCGGCAGCTTTTACAACCTATACCGACAGAAAAGGACAAGAGGTGATGATGAAAATTTTTGCTTCTGCAGTGGAGCCGGCAGAAGGCGGTGAAGAAGCGGGAATTTTTGTCACTGACGACAAAAATTATTTGGCAATTACTTGCCAATCAGGGAGAATTTGCATAAAAGAATTGCAAATATTCGGAAAAAAACGGCTAAAAATTTCCGAATTTTTATTGGGAAATAAGGGTTTGAATGGCAGAAAATTAAGTTAAAATAAAATTTATTGCACAGAAAATCAGCATATTGTAAATTTTTTACAAAAAAAGTGATTTTATATAATTATTTTTTGTACATTTGCAGAAATTACATAAAAACTTATAAGTATGAACAAAGCAGAATTAATTGATGCAATGGCAGCCCAAGCAGGTATGTCAAAAAAGCAAGCAAAAGAAGCAGTTGACGCATTCGTAGCTGTTACTAGCGCTGCATTGAAAAAAGAAGGTAGATTGTGTTTACCAGGTTTTGTAACAATGAACGTAGTTAATCGTGGTGCTCGCGTTAGCAGAAACGTTAGAACTGGCGAAAAAATTAAAGTTCCTGCAAAGAAAGTTGTTAAATTCAAAGCAGGTACTGCATTAGCAGAACAAGTTGCTGGTAAAAAGAAAAAATAGTCGACACTCTACTATTTTAAACAAGAGACTACCATGGTAGTCTCTTTGTTTTTATGCACCTATGAAAGAAAAAGAACAATTAATCAATTATTTAAGTCAGTTTATATCCGAAGAAAGATATAATAGAATTTTCGAGGTGAGTGGCAATCGTACTCACCATGTAGCTATTATAGTGGAAAACCTTTATCAAAGCCACAATATGAGTGCAGTTTTGCGAACGGCAGAATGTTTGGGTGTGCAAAATGTTCATATCATAGAAAATAATTTTGAATATAAAGTCAGTAAAGAAGTTTCCATGGGAGCCGATAAATGGCTGTCCATGTATAGATATCATGACAAGGAAAATAATACCGAAGCCTGCCTTCAAGCGGTGAAAGCCGCAGGCTACAAAATAGTGGCAACCATGCCCGCCGAACACGATTGTCTATTGGATGATATAGATATTACTGAGCCGAAAGCCTTTTTGTTCGGAACGGAATTGCTGGGTTTGACACCACAAGCAATTGCAATGGCAGACGAATTTGTAAAAATTCCCATGTATGGATTTACCGAAAGTTATAATATATCCGTTTCGGTGGCATTAACGATGATGAATGTGGTGCAAAGATTGCATCATTCCGATATCCATTGGCAATTATCTCCGGAAGAATTGTTAGATTTGCGTTTGTCTTGGATAAAGAAAAGCATCAAGGATGTGGAAAGTATTATAGAAAGATATAAACAATCATATTGAAACAGCAAAAAGAAAATAAGTCGTTTTGGCTACTATTGATTTTGATATTGATAGGTGCTGCATTGCGAATATTCGCAATGTTTCATTTCGGATGGATGCACGATGAATTAAGTGCAATTTCCCGATTAAGATTTTCTTCTTTTCACGATTTGATACAATATGGTGTCAAACCGGATGGACATCCGGCCGGCGTGCAAGTATTTTTGTGGTTGTGGGCAAAATGTTTTGGAACGGCGGAATGGGTATTACGTTTGCCGTTTTTGTTGTTGGGAATTGCTAATATATATATAATGTATAAAGTAGTGACAAAAGTCAGCACGCCTGTTGCGGCTTTGTTTGCCGCTGCATTTGTAGCTTTGAGTCCATATACCATTCTTTATTCAACAATTATTCGTCCCTATATTGCCGGCTTGTTTTTTGTTTTGTGGGCAACAGACGAATTCTTGAAAATTTATATTGATAAAGATTTTACTATTAAGACAATGATAGGTTTCGCCTTGTCGTTGGCACTGGCGGCCTATATGCATTATTTTGCCATGTTGCAGGCATTTGCAATAGGATTGGTGGGATTGTTGTTGGTGGAAAACAAAAAACGATATTTGCTATCGTGTTTGTCGGCAGTGCTTTTGTTCTTGCCGCATATTCCTATTCTATGGTCACAAATGCAGTTAAAGGGCGTTGGTGAATGGTTGGATGCCCCCACATGGACTTTCGGGTTGGAGTATGGAAAATATTTATGCAACTTTTCGTGGATATTGACGGCAACGATGATTGTGTGTGCTATATGTTTGATGAATAATTTCAAAGGCAAATGGAACTTGAAATGGTGGAGTTTGTCGCTATTTTTGCTTGCTCCCGTGGTAGGCTTTGTCTATTCAATAACTGTCAATCCGGTGCTACAATATTCTTGTTTGTTGTTTTCTTTGCCGTTTTTGTTGTTGTTTTTATCTTTGTTTGTAGATAGAACTTTGAGCAAGAGCAATGTTTTTCTGCTATCGCTGTTTTCTGCCGTGATGATATTTAGTCTGATTGTTGAGCGACAATATTTTCAGGTGGCAAAAAAACAATGGTATGAATTGTCTTACAAAACTGTGTTGCAAGCAGAACAACAGTATGGAAGCGAAAATGTTGTTGCTGTTATCAATACAGAAAAATATTTTCTTCAATATTACGAACACAAATATTGTAAAGTCAATAATATAGTTGACAAAGATGATAATTTAAGCAATACACAGTTTCAACAAATCATTCAGCATCTTTCACAACCATATATAGTGGTGACAGGTATTTCTGATACTTGGCTGGAAATAGTAAAGCAGTCGTTTCCGATAGTTATCAATCGGCAGTGGTGTTACAACGGGGAGGTTTATCTTTGCGGAAAAACCGGTCGGGCTGCCTCCACAGAACCTCCTTATTTTATCAAGGAAGATAGTTTGCAACTAACTGACCGACAGCGAAATGAAGAATATGTAAATCTTTGTGAACTTGCTTTGGACAGCATATTGAAGAGCCGTTATGGCAAAATGGAGTTGCGGGCATGGTTTGAAAATACAGAACAAATTGATTTGCAGGAGTGTTTGTTGGTAATGGAATTGCGTGACAAGCACGATAAGCAGTTGGCATGGCGGGCAGAAAAATGCTCTGATTATTTTGATGAAAATACACAACAAAAGATGATTTTTCTTCCATTCAGATATGAATCAGTACTCAAAAATGACGCTCAAATTCACAATAAAAAGTTAATTATTTACCTTTGGAACAAAAATCAGCAAGTGCTTTTTGAAAATATAAAGTATTCATTATCAATAGAAAATGACAATAATTTTATATATGGTTTGACGCAAAAAAATCGTTGAGAAAAAAAAAGAGGCAATAAAGGAGATTGTAAGAAAAAAAATTGTAATTTTGCACTCCTAAACATGGTGGGCTTAGTTCAGCTGGTTAGAGCGTCGGATTGTGGTTCCGAAGGTCGTGGGTTCGAGTCCCACCGCCCACCCAAAGTCCACGTGAGTGCGATAATAAAAGAAATAGAATAAAGAAAAAACAATAAGAGATGAAAAAGGGAATACATCCAAAAGAATACAGATTTGTAGTCTTCAAAGATATGTCAAACGATGTTGCTTTCTTAGGCAAATCAACAGTAAACACAAAAGACACTATCGTTTGGGAAGATGGTAATGAATATCCATTGGTAAAATTGGAAATTTCAAGTGCGTCGCATCCTTTCTTTACCGGCAAGATGAAATTTGTCGACACGGCTGGTCGTGTAGATAAATTTATGCGTAAATATAAGGGTTACGGTTCACAAAAATAAAAAAGTAGTAGTTTTTTTCATAGTTTTTTTATGGAAAGGGATTTTATGTCCTTTCCTTTTTTTTCGTATATAATATTATAGTTCAAAAATAAAGAACATTCCTTCCGCGTAGTAGCGAATGGAATGTTTATTTTTGTAATATATGTTGCCAAAAGTAGATAATGCGGAGAGGATTATCTCAATTATTGCGTTCATAATATATTGAAAATCATATATATATATATATATATTGGCGAAAATATTTTCAGAAAAAAAGATAATCGTATTAGAAATTTGATTATTTTTGCAAAATAAAATAAAGTATAAATTAGAAGTTAGTATATGTAAAATTAAAAAAGGAGGAAAGATATGAAAAAGTTATCAGTAGTAAGTCTAATTTTAATGTTTGTTTGTATAGGATGTCAGTATGATCCCAATTGGGAAGATGTTGTTTATGTTACAAATGAAACCTCGCACAATGTAAAATACATAGAAAATCCATATAGTAGCGACTATAATGTTAATATTGAGCTTCCTTACGGTCAAAAAACGGGAATCGTGGTTTCAGGTTTCCCTGAAGAGGGTATTCCTCCTATTTTCGGAAGCTTTATATTCGATGATACATTGACTTTACAATATTCTGTGAACGATACGTTTTCCAAAAATATCCATAGAAATTATGAAATAGAAAAAAGAGTGGATAAAAAGCATAATCACGTATACTATTATTATTAT
>DBXJ01000020.1:14812-15591 GCA_002309475.1 Bacteroidales bacterium UBA1215 | reverse complement strand
TTTGGATAATGAATTGACAAAAGCCGGTGTGGAATTCAGATTGGCAAATGGTGGATCCGAATTAGTACTTCCTTACATCGTAGATGCCATGAAAGAGGAATATGCTCCAACCGCTAACGACATTATCATGTACCGTACAGATGCCAACTTGCCTGTAGAATTGTTGTATTTCCATGCTACCTGTATGGGAGATGCCGTACAATTTGAATGGGCAACTGCAAGTGAGACCAACAATGAATATTTCACCATAGAACGCAGTACAGACGCTGTCAACTACGAAGAAGTAGCCCGTATCCAAGGAGCAGGTACCACCTCTCAAAGAAGCGACTATAGCTTCATGGCAGACAACAACAGCAACAGTATAACCTACTATCGTTTGCGTCAAACCGATATAGACGGCAAATATGAAATATTCGCCCCTGTAGCATTGCAATGTAAAGGTGACAAAGTGGCAACTGACATCAGCATCTACCCTGTTCCTGCACGTGACCAAGTGAACATCTTCAGCAACAACAGTCCTATGACAAGAATCGAAATCTTCTCTATCATGGGTGCCAAAGTAGCAGAAGAATCAGCTGAAGGCAACCAGGCTGTATTAAATATCAGCAATTTGGCAACAGGCGTCTATGCAGTGAAGGTATTCACAGAAGACGGTCAGGTTTCCAATGTCAGATTGATAAAAAAATAAATTTTAGATAATAGATAAATAAGGTAAGACGTAGAAACAATGTTTCTACGTCTTTTTTTTATTCCCCCCTGTAGGGACGTGCCATGGCGCG
>DBXJ01000020.1:14213-14792 GCA_002309475.1 Bacteroidales bacterium UBA1215 | reverse complement strand
AATCCCATTGCAACAAAAATCCCATTTCAAAATCACAATATTCCATTCAAATGTAGGGATGATTGTACATCGTCCCATAAAAAATACCAATTATCATAAACCCCATCCATAATCCCCACCTGTAGGGACGTGCCATGGCGCGTCCCCACAAATATCCATATTATCAAATCCCATTGCAACAAAAATCCCATTCCAAAATCACAATATTCCATCAAATGTAGGGACGATGTGCACATCGTCCCCAAAAAATACAATATCATAATTCCTATCCAAAATCCCACACCTGTACGGACGTGCCATGGCGCGTCCCTACAAAAAAATCCATTTTCAAATTCCATTGCAATAAAAATCCCATTCCCGAATCACAATATTCCATCAAATATTGGGACGATGTGCACATCGTCCCACACAAAAAAAATACCAATTATCATAAACCCCATCCAAAATCCCACCCTGTAGGGACATGCCATGGCACGTCCCTACAAATATCCATATTATCAAATTCCATTGCAATAAAATCCCATTTCAAAATCACAATATTCCATTCAAATGTAGGGACGATGTACACATCGTCCCTAC
>DBXJ01000020.1:10323-14198 GCA_002309475.1 Bacteroidales bacterium UBA1215 | reverse complement strand
TTATCATAAACCCCATCCATAATCCCACACCCGTACGGACGTGCCATGGCGCGTCCCCACAAATATCCATATTATCAAATCCCATTGCAACAAAAATCCCATTCCAAAATCACAATATTCCATTCAAATGTAGGGACGATGTGCACATCGTCCCATAAAAAATACCAATTATCATAAACCCCATCCAAAATCCCACACCCCGTAGGGACGTGCCATGGCGCGTCCCCACAAATATCCATATTATCAAATTCCATTGCAATAAAATCCCATTCCAAAATCACAATATTCCATCAAATGTAGGGACGATGTGCACATCGTCCATAAAAAATACCAATTATCATAAACACCCATCCAAAATCCCACCCTGTAGGGACGTGCCATGGCGCGTCCCTACAAAATAAAATTGTTTTTTGTAATATTTCATTATAATTTTGTATTTTTGCAAAAAAATTAAAAATGCCCGACAAATTATTCCGTAACAAATACCGCAACNNGGCGGTGAATATTTCATCACCATTTGCACCAAAAACCGCGAACATCATTTCGGTGAAATTTTTGACGGTACCATGCAATTATCGGCATTGGGAAAATATGCAGAACAATGTATAAAACAAATACCCATGCACAATCCGTATGCACAGGTGCCATTATTCGTAATTATGCCGAATCATATTCATTTGATTGTAATGATAGACAAAAATATGGAAAAAATCCATGTAGGGACGTGCCATGGCGCGTCCCCACAAATGAATAAAAAATCATGGCGAAAACCCATAGATGGTAAAAATGAAAATATGCAAAAAATTGCCAATTTTCAGGGACGATTATCCACAATGATAGGTGGATTCAAACAATCCGTCACCCGATATGCCCGCCAAAACAATATTCCGTTCGCATGGCAAACCCGTTTTCACGACCATATCATACGTGATACCGATGAAATGAATCGCATTGCAAAATATATTGAAAACAATGTGGCAAAATGGGAATATGATGAATTATTTTAATTTTTTCCATTCGGATATTGTAGGGACGCACCATGGCACGTCCCTACAACCAATAACAAATATTGTGAAATGATTAAAAATATCAACAACAAATATCACACAACCGGAACGCATACGACCCTGATTCGTTTCATTTTACCCGTCCTTATGGTCATGTATGTGCCTTGCATGGCATTGTTGCTGCATCCTTCGCTGTTTGCAGGTCGCAACCTGCTCATCGCCGTGGCATGGCTGGTACTATGGATGCTCCCTTTTTTGTTTTTCCCGAAAAAATGTTTTTACAGAATGGCTGTCGCCATTCTATTTATCGGGGGCTTGCTAAATTTGATACATTGGCTGATGTTGAAATATCCGCTAAATGTTTCTTCCCTGTTTGTACTGTTGAATACCAATGGGGACGAAGCTATGGAATTTATTCATCTAAAGGCATCTCTTCGTTGGCTGTTGCTATTACCCTATTTACTGCTGGCGATAACAGCATTTTTTTATGTGCCGGCAATTCCTATAAGGTCCCTGTGGCTGCGTGTCATACGCGGGGGCTTATTATTGTTTGTAATATTATTTTACGGGGAGGCACTTCTCAACGGAAGATTCGTTCGTACTGCCCTTCCTGACACGGAACGAACCCTTTGTTCTATTTCAGGAGAAATGAAAGCCTATTACAATTTAAAGCAACGTAAATTTCAAAAGGTGGAAGCCACTTCTGACACAACATCTTGTCTGTCTGTGCTGATTATAGGCGAATCTTGCAACCGCAACCACATGTCTTTATATGGTTATCATCGTCCGACCTCTCCAAAATTATCCCGACGGAATGATATACTTTGTTTTAGCAATGTCATATCTCCTTATTCGAATACCTTAAATGCCATATTGAATTCACTGACAGAAAGCAATATTGACTTTCCTATGTCACCTGACAGTTGCATTCATGCCTTGGATGTTTACCGCTCTGCCGGTTTTGTCACCTATTGGATTTCGAATCAGTCTCCCATTGGCGTATGGGACAATGCCGTATTTAATTTTGCACAAACAGCAAATCATCCGATATTTGTAAATCATGCCGCCAATTCATCATTTGAAAGCACAGAATTGGCAGTTTATGACGAATCTTTGCTTCCGGTGCTGGAACAGATATTGGAAAAAGATACCGCGAAACGCAAATGGATAGTACTACACCTGATGGGAAGTCATTCCCGTTATGACAAACGCTATCCGGCTTCCTATACCCGTTTCAAAGAAGGCAATGACAAACGGCAACGTATCATTGACGCCTACGACAACTCCATTCTTTACAATGATGCCTTGGTGGATAGCATTTTTTCGCTGCTTTCGGTTTATGCCTCCTCGCATCTGCAAACAAGAGTACATGCCCTCTACCTCTCCGACCACGGGGAAAATGTGTATGACGAGGGTGAAACGGCCGGTCACGACTTTGCCGACACTATCCCCTATGCAAATATAGAGATACCTTTCGTACTATGGCTGTCAGCACAGGACACGCTTCGAGATCCATCTTTTTACCATCGTGCTACAACACGCCTTGCATGGCCATTTATGTCAGACGACCTTTTTCACCTGTTGCTGGATTTAGACGGCATCAATACTCCTTGTTTGCAACCGGAGCGAAGTCTGTTGCATCCTTCTTACAACAAAGAACGTCCCCGGATATTGACGGATGGCAGAACCTATACAAATTTCCAAATGGCACAAGACGGAAAGATGTGAAAAAAAATGATACCTTTGCACATTCAATAGTGACAATATGGAAAAAAGAGATTCTTTTGGTAGCAAATTTGGTGTATTGGTTGCCATGGCCGGTTCCGCAGTCGGATTAGGCAACTTATGGCGTTTCCCTTACCTTGTAGGAGAAAACGGAGGTGCCATTTTCATCATCATTTATCTGGTATTTGTATTTTTAATCGGTCTTCCTTTGATGATCAACGAATTTGTCATCGGCAGGCGCAGCCAAGCCAACGTATTTGGAGCTTTCAAAACCCTTTGTAAAGACAAATCATCTCCTTGGGGAAAGGTCGGCATTATTTCTGTGCTATGTTCGCTGACGATACTTTCTTTTTACTGCGTTGTCGGCGGCTGGACAATAGATTATTTGTTTCGCTCCATCAGTCTTCAATTCACTGCCGACACCAACTATGAACAAATGTTTGCAGAATCGTCCGCCCATGTGTTTCGCCCGCTGATATCTACCTGTATTTTCTTGTTTTTTACAGCCTTGGTAGTGGTATTGGGAGTAAAAAAAGGCATAGAAAAATATTCCAAAATCATGATGCCGCTGTTGATACTGATGATTATTGCCATCGCCATACGTTCCATGTTGCTGTCGGGTGCCAAGGAAGGCATTGACTTTTTGTTCAAACCTGATTTCTCCAAACTAACAGGACAGACTGTCATGGCTGCCTTAGGGCAGGCATTTTTCTCTTTGTCAATAGGCTGTGGCACCATTATCACCTACGCATCGTATGTAAAAAAAGAAGAACATATCATCAACGACTCTTTCTATACCGTTGTAGCAGATTTTTCTTTTGCCCTTTTAGCAGGCTTAGCCATTATGCCGGCGGTGTTTGCTTTCAACACGTCACCTTCTGAGGGACCGGGTTTGGTGTACATTACATTGCCGCATATTTTTGCCCAGATACCTGCCGGAAGCATGCTGGCAATCATATTTTTCTTTATCTTGTTGTTTGCTGCCCTCACTTCTTCCATCTCGCTGTTGGAGGTAGTAGTGGCATTTTTGATAGAAGAATTCCACCTCAAACGTACTTCTGCAGTAAGTCTGTCAGTAGCCGTCAGCGCCGGATTAGGGGTGCTGTGTTCTTTGTCAATGGGTCTGCTAAAAGAATGGACAAT
>DBXJ01000020.1:2735-10231 GCA_002309475.1 Bacteroidales bacterium UBA1215 | reverse complement strand
GAACTTTCCAACAGTGGCACTGTGCATGTGAAACCTTGGCTGATGAAAAGCATTCGATTCATCATCAAATATGTCGCCCCTGTGGTGATATTGGTGATATTGATAGTGGGACTGCTACCCAAACAATAAACTCAATGAAAAAGAATTTTGATAATTTTTGCAAAAAGAGCTCTTCTTCAACAAAAAAAATGTTATCTTTGCGAATTGTATAAAAATTAAACTAAAAAAATATAGACATGGCAATAGTAAAACCTTTCAAAGGATTACGTCCTCCAAAAGAATTAGTAGAAAAAGTATCATGCCTCCCTTACGATGTAATGAACACCGCTGAGGCAGCACAAATGGCAGCCGGCAAACAAGAATCCTTGTTGCACGTTACTCGTGCCGAGATAGACTTACCGGCAGGTACCGACCTCCATAGTGAAGTTGTTTACAACAAAGCAGTGGAAAATTTCAAAAAGATGCAAGAAAACGGTTGGCTGAAACAAGATGACAAGCCAAAATTCTACATCTATGCACAAACCATGGAAGGCAGAACCCAATACGGAATAGTAGGTTGTGCATCTTCTGAAGATTATTTCAACGGCGTGATAAAAAAACACGAACTCACCCGTATTGAAAAAGAAGAAGACAGAATGGTTCTCACCCGCTATACCAATGCCAACATAGAACCTGTATTTTTCTCCTATAAGGCAGTTCCTGAAATAGACGCCATAGTGGAAAATATTGTTAAAAACCAACCTGCAGAATACGATTTCATAGCAGAAGAAGATGGTTTTGGACATCATTTTTGGGTGATCAACGATGACGCTACCAACAAAAGGATTGAAGAATTGTTTGCAACAAAAGTTCCTTACACTTATGTAGCCGACGGCCACCACCGTACTGCTGCCGCCAGCAGAATCGGCAAAGAAAGAAAAGAACACAATCCTAACCACACCGGAAAAGAAGAATACAATTTCTTTATGGCAGTTCACTTCCCTGACACACAGTTGAAGATTATTGACTACAACCGCGTTGTAAAAGATTTGAACGGATTGAACAAAGAAGAATTCTTAAACAAAGTGGCTATGAAATTCGAAGTGAAAGATATGGGCACCGATATCTTCAAACCCGCATCTTTACACGAATTCAGCATGTATTTGGACGGACATTGGTACAAATTGAATGCAAAACAAGGCACCTACAACGACAACGACCCATTGGAAATATTAGATGTAAACGTGTTGTCAAAACATGTGTTGAATGATATTTTGGGTATTGCCGACCTTCGTACCAGCAACAGAATCGACTTTGTCGGCGGTATCAGAGGTTTAGGTGAATTGAAAAAACGCGTTGACAGCGGAGAAATGAAAGTGGCATTTGCCTTGTATCCTGTTTCTATGAGTCAGTTGATCAACATAGCAGATTCCGGCAATATCATGCCTCCTAAGACAACTTGGTTTGAACCGAAATTGCGTTCCGGCTTAGCCATCCACGTTTTAGACTAAAATTTATGTTTTACTTTTCATATTAAGGGGGAGCTTGCTCCCCTTAATTTTATTCCAACTATGGCGACACAACCTTACTTGATACTCATTGCCGACCACCAATTGGACTGGTCGAAAAAACATCGCCCCGAACATTTGTTTGCAGATTGTTCTATAGAACAATTTATGGAAAACTATTGCCACTGGGTGTATCAACTCAATGGCCACACCCCGCCAGTGAAAAGCCATTTCACCCTCTCCTACGACCTTGACGGAGAAGCCGTTTGTGAACTCTGTGACATCAACATTCGCATACAAAAACACATCATACAATTCAATTTCCCGTTTATCTATCGGGCAATAGTAGATTTTTTACCCCTCCGGACAGCCGTTTTTCAATTGCTGGAGCCGATGTTGCTGTCTATCGGTGCCACATCGTGTGCTATTTTTCCATCCTTTTGGAACTATCCGAAAGAATATATTCACAATCAATGGCATTATGACAGATTGTTGTTATTGCAGGAAAAAATTGTCCGGAAAAGTGTATCCTACAAACGAACTCTTCTCAACTTGCAAACCTGCATGGGACCCGCACAAATCAATATTGACGACATTGCCCGATACAACTATTGGGCTTGGTGGCAAGGAATAATTAATCCTGTTGATGTTGACAACATATAAAAAAAATTTGTACCTTTGCAAAAAAAAAGACTATGGGATATATAGAAGAAGATGAACAAGTTCAGACAAACCCTGAACTAAACGAAACAACACGTGAGCCCAGACCAACTTGGCTGACGATATTATGTATTTTGACCTTCATCGGCAGTGGCTTCAATTTGTTAGGCTGGGGAATTTCCTTCCTCATCTATCACCAAATACCCGGTTTGATGGAATCGTTTATTGACATGGCCTCCTCTATGAATGGCATGAGTGAAAGCATGATAGAGCAATACCAAACATCGATGGAAATGATTATGAGTATTCCAAGATTTTATTATGCTCTTTGTGCCATATCGGCTATTTTAGCCATAATGGGAGCCGCTTTTATGATGGCAATGCGAAAAGTGGGTTTCCACCTATATGTGGCATCCCAAATTCTTTTGGCATGTCTGCCGTTGTTTGTAGCAAGCCAGAGTATGAATTACGGCGGCATCATTATCTCTATTTGCTTTATAGCCATGTATGCCGTTTATTATAAAAAAATGCGATAGATATGATAAAAGCATCAGAAATGCCCATCAATGCCAATGGCAGCGTATATCATTTAAACCTACTGCCGGAGGAATTGGCACAAAATGTAATTTTAGTCGGTGACCCCGGACGGGTTCCGAATGTCTCACAATGTTTTGACGAGATAGAAGTAAAAAAACAAAATCGTGAAATTGTCGTTCACACCGGCATCTACAAAAACAAACGCATTACAGTACTATCCACCGGAATGGGTACCGACAATATAGATATTGTCATGAACGAATTGGATGCTTTGGCAAATATTGACTTACAAAAGCGAATCGTAAAAGAAGAGCATACTTCTTTGAATTTGTTGCGATTGGGAACTTGCGGGGGCTTGCAAGCCGACATAGCCACCAATTCGTATATTGCTTCACAATACAGCATCGGATTAGACGGACTGCTCCACTACTACCAACACGACAAAAGTATCCGCCAACCGGAAATAGAAAAAACTTTTGCAGAACTAACTCAATGGGGCAATGAATTTCCACATCCCTATGCAGTAGCCGCCTCTGACGAGATGATGCAAAAACTCGCCTTTGACATGAAAAAGGGTATCACCTTGACAGCATCAGGATTCTATGCTCCGCAATGTCGTGTGCTCCGCCACGAACTCGCCATGCCCGATTTTGCAGAAAAAATCAGCGGAAAATATTATCATGACGTGCCATTCACCAACATGGAAATGGAGACATCAGCACTATATGGTCTCAGCAAAATTATGGGACACAATGCCCTCACCATTTGTGTAATGATTGCCAACCGAGTGAATAAAACTTTTAGCGAAGATTATCATTCGGCTATGAACAATTTGATACACATAGCTTTAGAAAGAATATAAACGTTTCTGATTAATATTTTTGCTTCGCCTTACTTCAACTAATTGTTATTTTCTTCAGAAGTATTATTTTGTTGATCCTCTTGAGACGATTCTTGCCTTGGATTGACAATACTATTGAGTATCATCGGACTACGCCTTAAGCTAGAACTTTGTGTTCTCGTCCTTTGCTGCTTATATGTGTCAATTGCATTCTGTATCAATTTTTGTAAGGACTTCTGCATGTTGATACGACCTTCTTCTGTCTTGTTGGTCAAATCCACACTTCTGACAATGGCATTTTCATCTTTGTATTTCGGTTTCACCAATTTGAATTTGAAATTACCTATGGTGCCGAGAACATCTATACCGAAATCAAAAATAATCGGAGACTTCAAGACAGAAATATGATAATAACAATCTAAATCAAACGTCATATTGCCACTGACTGCAACTTTATACTTATCCATGGCAAGCGAAAACGGCAAAATATTCAATTTGTTATCGGCAATAGTAAATTCCACTGCCATTTGGTCGATGATATTTTTGGTTTTCTTTTTAAACATGAGCATTTTTGCCACTTCGGAGAATGTCTCCCCGTCTAAAAGTACCAAATCTTTGCCACGCAGATAGCAGGCGGCATTCAAAGACGGCAGAATCGGCATCCACTGCGAATCGAAATCCGAAACAGCCGACAATTCACAATCCAACGTACCTTCAAACGAACTCAACATAGGCATAATGGTATCTAAAAACGGAAATGCCGACAATAATTTTTCTATATAAATGTCTGTTCCCAACAAATCCAATCCGGCTTGTGCAATAGATGCATCTTTGCAGTGATACATCATATTCAGGCACATGCTTCCTGCATTGCTATTGGTATTCAGATTTTGTATTTGCAAGGTGTTGCTATTGGCAATGAGATTGCCTCTGAAATCTGTCATCACCAAAGATGAAAATTTCAAGGTATCCAACAACAAATTAATTTTGCCATTTATATTGGACGGCACCACAAACAAGGACATCGGAATGGTATCTAAATCATATTCTTCGCCGGAGCTATCTGCCTCGTCTTGTTCTTCGGTAGTTGCCAATTCCTTATTGTAGGCACTTGTCATCAAGGAGTCCATTCTACTCATGCGTTCGCTGTAGATATCTTCTAAGGATCTGCCGGCATTTCTACGCATTATCTCCCTTCTTTTTGCGGTGTCAAGCATAAGCGGACGGCGGTTGGTATCTTGTCGCATCTGCTCAAAGCTATTGTGCAAAGAAGTTTTAGCAATCGCATCTTTTTCTTTTTCCAATTCTCCTTGATACTGAGCATAGAGCAATTCGTTGACATCGATACGTCTGGAGGCAACTTTTACATCTGCATTGAGGACTTCGTTTCGCAATATCGCCCGGCGAATATTGTCAACAGTGCCCGATACTGTCATAAAAGAATGTCCGACAAGCAAACGGAATTGATTCAAGACAACGGTGTCGCTGTTGAAAGACACATTTAAATGCCTTGCCACCATTCGCAATGGAAAATACGGCGACATCGCTCTTGCCAACTTCATATTAATGCCTCCGCTAATGTCAAAACGCTTCAGCACATCTTCGGCGTTGTTCACCTTTTTCACCATATTCACCAAAGAATCTATGGTGATCACTTTTTGGTGTGCCAAATAGGTGGAATCGTTTCCTCTTCTTCTCACACGAGGCTTTCCTTTCAATACCAAGTAGGTGGAATCACAAAAAGCTCCTTGAACCGGATCGAAATATATCACGGAATCCATGTTGACAAAAACTGTCATACAAGGAATTTTGTCATTGTCCTTATCTTTTGCCAGTGCTGCCGACAAGCGACATTTTCTGCCTTTGACAAACAGGGTGTCGTTGACGATAGCCTGCATATTGTTGGCAGAAACCGTTACAAACAATCTCGGTATCTTGGGTTGCTGCTCGTCTTTGTTGACAGAGGCAGAAAGTTTCATGTTGGATACGGTTGTTTCCACCAAACGCTTGTACTTCAAACGCATAGTGTCCATATTGACTTCTGCCTTGGCTAAATGCTCGTCACCTGTCCACCTCGATTTGATGGAATTGGTACCGGCATCTATGGTCATATTTCTACTCAAAAGCAAAAACCGCTGTGACGGAATGGAGACAAAAACACGTTTTACGTCCATATTGCCGAGTAGATATATTTTTTCTACGTCAAATTTCTTTAAATCATTGTATTTGAATTTGGTTTTTACATCGGCGGAAAAGGCTCCATTGTATTTTATCTTATCCAATGGAATGTATTGCGAAATGTAATTCAAGTCCATATTACATTTCAATTTGGCATCTACATTTGGATTTTGCAAAACATTGGTGGCATTTCCTTTTAAATCCAGATAGGTTTTTCCTAATGTTGCCTCCAGATGGGAAACATTGACATAAGTGTTTTCTATTTGGTCGGCATCGTATTTTGCATCCATTTGCATGTCAAAACAAATGGCATCTTTTTTGTCTAATCGTTGTGCAACTATATCTTTTAATGCCACCTCCGCACTAACAGACGGATAAATCGTATCTTTGTAGATACCTTCAACATGAGCATCCATTTGAGCCATGCCGTCTAAAGTAAAAGCCGGCCAATCGGCAAGGAATTTTTCCGGCACTATGTCCAAAATAGACTGCAAATCGGGCAACAATGCCGACAAATCAATATTAGTATTCCAAGAAGAATCGGGCAATTGATTGGCATTGCCGACCAAAGAAATGTCTAAAATATCTTCGCTGTTGAGTTGCAATTGCTCTACTTCAATGGAAGTAAAATCAGTGTTGGCAGCCAATTTTGCATCTACTAAAATCGGCAACTCGTTCAATTGCAATGTAGTATCTCCATAAGTAGCGGCTTTGACTTTCAATTTTGCCTCCACTGCATACAAGCTGTCCAAAATATTGCCGCTTGCATTGAAATCCGCGGAATCCACTTCCGCCCTAAACTTCAATCTTTCATCTACATAAAGGGCTTTTATAGCCTTTATCTGTCCATTTGTAAGAAATATTTCCGGTAGCGTAAAGTTAGAAGGTGTAGTATCCTTGCTCTCGTAGATTTGATAATTGGCTTTCCCTAATGAATCCACTCTCACGCTTACTTTGGGATGTTCCAAATCAAGATAGTTGACCAAAACTTTGCCTTCTTTCAAATATTTCATATAGTTGACCGACAACGACAAATGGTCGAAATGTAGCAAGGTGTCACTATTATCTTCCACAAAAACATGGGAAAATACATCCGCATTTTCAATGACAATGCAGAGATTGGGTTTGGTTTTTAAGATATTTAACTGTATTTTTTCAACGCGTACATCTGCCTTTAGATAAGAAGAAGCTATTTGAGAAATATTGGAAGCTCCGGCAGGTGTATTCACATATTTTAACAAGGCAAAAGGCGAAGCCAGTGCCAGCAAAAGCAGCACTCCTATCGCTACGGGTATAATCCACCATTTTCTTTTCTTTCCTTTTGCCATTAAAAAAAATGAAAAAAGATGAAAGTGGCAATACCACTTTCATCTCATGTTTTTCAATATCAATTATTTTATACCTAATTTCTTTTTAATGTCTTTTGGAATAGCATCTTTATGAACTACAATGTTCATGGTTTTGTAGCGAACAAATGCTTTGCTGGCATAGAACATTCCGTGATAGTCGCCATAATCTCCCCAAGAATTTTTTACCATATAGTATTCGTTGCCTAATTGGTCTTTTGCAGTACCATATATCAACATACCATGGTCATCTGTAGTTTCCCAGTTGTCGTATGCCTCTTGTCTTTCTTCTTGTGTAACCCAACGTTGTGGAGTCGGATGTTTGGCAGCTTCGTCTTGCATTTGTTTTGCTGACAAACCGCTCCAACGAGTCATATCACTTCCTTGATTGTTAACTGCTTTAACATCTGTTTCCGGCAACACACAAAAACCTTTTCTTACACCCAT
>DBXJ01000020.1:0-2691 GCA_002309475.1 Bacteroidales bacterium UBA1215 | reverse complement strand
AATACTTGCATAAATTCGTCCAATGGCAAATTGTAAGATTGACCCCAACGCCAGTTGTCTTGAATTTCCAAAACAAAAGATTCATAGAAAGGATGATGTGTAAAAGATGTCAAAGAAACATAATCGTCAGCATTCAATCCCAAAGATTTGTAGAAAGATTGCGGAGTGTATTTCACACCTTTGTAAACAAATTCTTTCGGGCATTCTCCCAAATATACACTATGAACGGCACGAACTGCTTTTTCCCATAATGGTTCTCTATTTTTGTTGAATTGCAGTTTCTTTAATTCACCTTTTGCCACTGCTTTAACCATTACATCTGTCAAAGCTGATAATTCATTGTGATTAGAAATGGTGTCACCATACATGGCTCCGGCAGGCATTTCAACATCCGGTACCAAGCCATAAGTTTTCATACCATATATCACATCGTTGAAAGCACCTCCTTGAGAAAAGGAAACATCTCCGTGAGTGCGGACTGCTGCCTTTGCACGATCGATATAAGTATTATAAACAATGTACATTTCCGAAAGGTCGTATTCACCTTTACCCATACGAAGCAATTCTGCTTCAATGAAACCTAATCCTGAATAGCACCAGCAAGTACCTGCCTGTGCTTGGTTTTTAACTGATGTTACCGGTATTTCTTTTACTATGGTAAATTGGTAACCTTCGTCTTTTGCAGTATCTTGTGTTGCCTTATTTTGAGCCATTCCCAATGACAACAACATCATCGCAATTACAAATAAACTTACTTTTTTCATATTTTCTTCTTATTATTATTTTATTATTTTGCTGCTATAGTTTCTATTTCCACTAAAACTCCTTTTGGCAAATCACGCACTGCAAAAGCCGCTCTTGCCGGACAATCGCTTGGATAATATTTTGCATAAACATCGTTCATAGGAGAAAAATGTGCTATGTCACTCAACAAACAAGTTGACTTGATGACATCTTTAAACTCATATCCTGCCTCTTTTAAGATGGCTTCTATGTTTTTCATAACCTGCTCTGTTTGTGCTGTAATTCCTGAAGGAATTTTACCTGTTGCCGGATCTACCGGAATTTGACCGGAGATAAACAACATGCCGTTTGCTTCTACTGCTTGGCTATATGGTCCGATAGCTGCAGGAGCATTTTTTGTGTTGATAATTCTTTTTGCCATTTTTATTGATATTTGTTATTATTTTCTTGCCATCACCTTCAAAACTGCATCTACGATGTCGTTTTCGGTGAGATGAAATTCTTTCAAAAGTTGGTCCGGAGTGCCGCTTTCTCCAAATCTATCGTCAACAGCTACATATTCTTGCGGACACGGGAAATTGCGTACCAACAATTGTGCAATGCTGTCGCCTAAGCCTCCATTGATCAAATGCTCTTCTGCCGTAACCACACAACGCGTTTTACGAACGGATTTTAAAATTCTTTCTGTATCCAGAGGCTTGATAGTATGAATATCTATCACTTCTGCACCAATATTTTTTTGCTCTAAGATATAGGCCGCCTGCAAGGCAGGATAAACCATATGACCGGTGGCAAAAATGCTGACATCCTTGCCTTCGTTCATGATAAGGGCTTTGCCGATTTTGAATTCATGATTTTCGGGAGTGAAATTGGGAACCTTTGGTCTGCCATAACGCAAATATACAGGACCATTGTATTGTGCAATAGCAATGGTTGCAGCTTTGGTTTGGTTGAAATCACAAGGATTGATCACCACCATGTTCGGCAAATTTTTCATCATGCTCAAATCTTCCATTACTTGGTGGGTGGCACCATCTTCTCCAAGCGTGATGCCGGCATGCGAACCGCAAATTTTCACATTGGTATTGGAATAGGCAACTGCCATCCTTACTTGATCTAATACACGGCTGGTACAAAAATTAGCAAAAGAGCCTACAAAAGGTATCTTGCCTGCCAGTGCCATACCTGCCGCCATGCCAACCATGTTGGCTTCGGCGATGCCGACTTGGAAAAATCTTTCCGGAAACGCCTTGGCAAAACTATCCATTTTTACAGAACCTGTCAAATCCGCACACAAAGCAACTACCTGATTGTTTTGTTTGCCGACTTCCAACAATCCTTCTCCAAAACCTGCTCTTGTTTCTTTTTTCTCTTTATATATTACTTCTTGCATAAAATTCTATTTAGAATGCAAAGGTACAATTTTTATAGGAAAAACCACCCATATTAGAAACAATTTTTTTATGTGCCAATAAAGAAAATTTATCTGCTTACAATATATTGAATTTCAATAAGAAAAAAACTATTTGCCAATATTGATAAAAAAATTATCTTTCTTATTCATTTGCTATATTTTTTGTACTTTTGCAAAATAATCACAAAAACTATAAACATGAAAAAGATTTTTATATGTGCATGGTTGTTGGCAGAAATATTTTCCGCTATAGGACAAAACATTGCTTTGGATGTTGCTCATTTTCCGGATGTAACTTTCCGAAACTATTTAAAAACAGAATTTGATGTAAACAATAATAATATATTGGACTCCAATGAATTAGAAGCTATTACGGAAATCAATGTCTCCAACATGGGAATTTTCTCTTTGCAAGGAGTTGAATACCTCTTTGCCCTGACAGAACTCAATTGCTCCAACAACGCTTTGACAAGCTTGGATGTCAGCAATCTTATCTATTTGGAAGATTTGCATTGCCACTACAATTCCCTCAA
>DBXJ01000023.1:17001-28381 GCA_002309475.1 Bacteroidales bacterium UBA1215 | reverse complement strand
CAATATACAACCCTTTGACAAACAAAAAGCCCACGACCTTACCATGCAATACATTGCCGACAAGGAATTGAACACCGGTCAAATTATGAATTCACTGCGACTTTCCCTGGTAGGTCAGACCAAAGGTCCCGATTTGTTTGAAATTATCGATATGTTAGGCGTGCAGGAGACTGTACAACGCATACAAAGAGCTATTGACAACATACATGTAGAGGAATAAAAGCGGTGGAAAATACCGCTTTTTTTTGTTAAAAAAATATCTGCTGATTTTGGAGAGCATTCAACGAAAAAATGTTATCTTTGCAAAAAAAATAAGAAATGGCAAAACAATCAGTTTCAATACCAAGAGGAACGCGTGATTTTCTTCCGTCAGAAATGACAAAAAGAAATTACATCTTCAACATCATCAAATCTACTTTCGAGCAATTCGGATTCTCCCCTATTGAAACCCCTTCCATGGAAAATCTTTCCACTTTGCTGGGCAAATACGGAGAAGAAGGTGACAGACTTATTTTCAAAATTCTCAATTCAGGAGACTTTACACAAGATGTGGATTTTTCTGCCAACCCGAACAAAATTGCCTCACAAATATGCGAAAAAGGTTTGCGATACGATTTGACAGTTCCTTTTGCCCGTTTTGTAGTGCAACACAAAGAAGAACTCACCTTCCCTTTCAAACGCTATCAAGTGCAGCCGGTTTGGCGTGCCGACCGTCCGCAAAAAGGCAGATACCGTGAATTTTACCAATGCGATGCCGATGTCATAGGCAGCAATTCCTTACTCAACGAAGTGGAATTGGTGTTGATGATAGACAGCGTTTTCAAAAAACTCAATATCGATGTAACTATTCTCATCAACAATAGAAAAATTCTCAGCGGAATAGCAGAACATATCGGCTATCAGGACAAAATTACCGACATCACCATTGCCATGGACAAAATGGACAAAATCGGTTTAGACAAGGTGAATGAAGAATTGCTCCAGCGTGGCATCGACCAACAAGCCGTCAACAAACTACAACCGATTATTATGCTGACAGGCAACAATCAACAAAAATTGGAAGCATTGGAAAAAATGCTTGCCAATAGTGAAATCGGCATGAAAGGTATTGCCGAAGCAAAAGAAATCTTGTCGTATTTTGACACAGAAAATATAGCCATAAAAAACACCATTGAATTAGACCTCACTTTGGCAAGAGGTCTCAACTACTACACCGGCACCATTTTTGAAGTAAAATCGAATCAAGTACAAATCGGCAGCATCACCGGAGGCGGCAGATACGACAATCTAACGGGCATTTTCGGTTTGGACAACATGTCCGGTGTGGGTATCAGTTTTGGCATTGAAAGAATTTATGATGTTTGGAACGAACTCAACAAAGACAATCAACAACAAATAAGCATCGGCACCAAAGCATTGTTTATCAATTTCGGCACCAAAGAAGCTGTTTACAGTTTAAAGGCTGTCAATTACTTGCGAGATGCAGGAATGCCTGTTGAAATCTATCCGGAAGCCGCCAAAATCGGCAAGCAGATGAAATATGCCACCGACAAACATATTCCATTTGTAGTATTGGCAGGTGAAGACGAAATACAACAAGAAAAATTCATGGTGAAAGATATGGATGCCCATGAACAAAAACTGATGACATTAGAAGAAATGAAAATTTTAATTGAAAATAAATAAAAAAAATGGAAGTATATAAGATATTAAGCAAACCTTTGACATTCAAAGATGTACATTACATTCTTTCTGAATCTCCGAAATTAGAATTATCCAAAGAAGCTGTTGCCAACATCAAAAAATGCAGAGAATATTTGGACAACAAAGTAAAAAACAACCCTACTCCTATCTATGGAGTTACCACCGGTTTCGGCTCATTGTGCAATACCAGTGTCGGTGAAGAAGATTTGGGCAAATTGCAGGAAAATTTAATGAAAAGTCACGCCTGCGGCATTGGCGAAGAAGTTCCTCAAGAAATAGTACGCCTGATGCTATTGTTGAAAATACAGTCGCTTTCCTATGGACATTCCGGCGTACAATTAGAAACCGTACAACGTTTGATAGACTTATTCAACAACAATGTATATCCTATTGTCTATCAACAAGGTTCTTTGGGAGCTTCCGGCGATTTGGCACCATTGGCACACCTTTGTCTGCCATTGATCGATTTAGGAGAAGTTTACTACAAAGGCGAACGCTATACCGGCAAGGAAATTAATAAGAAATTGCATTTCAAACCCATCAAACTTAAATCCAAAGAAGGTTTGGCATTGTTGAACGGCACACAATTCATGTCTGCCTATGGCACCTATTTGGTGATGAAAGCACAAAAATTGGCAGTTTTGTCCGACTTTATCGGAGCCATTTCATTAGATGCCTTCAATGGCAGAATTGAACCCTTCTACGAACAAGTGCACATGGTGCGTGCTCACGAAGGACAACTTGCCACTGCCCAGAATATCATGCAGTTTTTAGACGGCTCTGAAATTATCAAACAAGAAAAGAAACACGTACAAGACCCCTATTCTTTCCGTTGTATGCCGCAAGTACATGGTGCCAGCAAAGATGCCATCAACTATGTACAAGATGTTTTTGAAACCGAAATCAATTCCGTTACCGACAATCCGACAGTTTTCCCTGACGAAGACATGGTGATTTCCGCCGGCAATTTTCACGGACAGCCATTGGCTATCAGCTTGGATTTCTTGAGTATCGCCATGGCAGAATTGGGAAATATCTCCGAAAGACGTATCTATCAACTCATAGACGGCAAACACGATTTGCCGCCGTTTTTGGTTGCCAAACCCGGCTTGAATTCCGGTTTTATGATTCCACAATACACAGCAGCTTCTATTGTCAACTTGAATAAATCGTTGACAATGCCATGCTCCACCGACAGCGTTCCTTCCTCTCAAGGACAAGAAGACCATGTCAGCATGGGGGCCAACGCTGCAACAAAATGCTATAGAGTGATTGACAACGTGGAGAAAATTTTCGGCATAGAACTTTTCAACGCTGCACAAGCATTGGAATTCAGACGTCCTTTAAAATCCTCCCCGTTGATAGAACAAGTTGTCAGCCAATATAAAGAAGTAGTTCCGTTTATTGAAAACGACAGCGTAATGTACGATAAAATTCAATATAGTGTTGAATTTATCAAGGAACTGGAAAATTGGTTTGAATTTGAATAAAAATTCCAAACACTCGGATATGACTATATCCGAGTGTTTTTTTCAATAGCAATATATTATTTTCATGAAAAAAAACAGCATCGTACTGCTCTTGATGATGTTAGCTTGTGCATGTTTATATGGACAAGAACCCGACACACTAGAAGTGCTTGTTGAAAATATCGGCATGTACCACAGGCACATCTACTCATATTACGGGGAAAAAATTCCCAACCCGGATCAATTATTTGCCGATACGCCGGCAGAATATTCATGGCAAAAAGGTATTAAACAGCAAAAAACCGGAACTGCCTTATTGATTTCTGCAGGAGCACTCACTGCCTGCGGAATAATAGTTTATGGTGTAGCCATAAGTGGATTGGACACAGAAACAGGCTTTGCCGGATTAGGAATAATGGGAGCTTCTCTTCCCTTTTACGCCGCAGGAGCGAGTTTGTATGCTATCGGCAAGAAAAACAAACAACAAGCAGTAAACACCTACAACCAATGGCGAGAAAACTTACAAGTCTACTTAGGAACTTCTCCTATGGGATTGCAATGTGTGGTAAGATTCTAAACAATTAAAAAATAGCCTGTTACAACAATCACTCAAATATTATTGTCCGATCAACTGACGGACTATTTGTAGTTTTTCTTGCAAAAGTGTTTGTGTGCGTGCTTCGGCAATAAATCGCAGATAGGGTTCGGTATTGGAAGGACGAATATTAAACCACCAGTCTTTAAATTCTATTCTATAACCGTCAAAATCAAAATATTCGGTATAAGTTTCTTTTTCACAGAAATAGTTTTTTATCTTTTCCATGGTTTCAGACTTATTGTCCACCACATAGTTAATTTCCCCCGAATTGGCATACTTGACTATTCCTGCCACCACTTGAGAAACGGTTTTCCCTTCTGATTTAAATTTTGCCAATATATTTAAAATGAGGATAGATGCCAACATTCCGCTATCCGAATAGAAGAAATCTCTAAAATAATAATGTCCTGCCAATTCTCCTCCAAACACACCGTCAATTTCTTTTAACTTAAGTGCTGCATAGGCTCGTCCAACACGCCAGATATTGATTGTTGCACCCATATTCTGCAGATATTCTTTCACCGATTTGGACGTTCTGATGTCAAAAAGCACATTGCCATATTCTTTTCTTTCTTCCAAAAAATAATGTCCCAACAATGCTATCATCAAATCGGGAGAAATAAAATCACCTTTTTCATCTACAAACATCACTCTGTCGGCATCTCCGTCGAATATAACGCCAATATCGGCATGTTGTTGTTTGACAGTTTGTTGCAATTGCACTATATTTTTAGGTTCCAATGGATTAGGTTCGTGTCCGGGGAAACTGCCATCCATTGTTTTGTTAATATAATATGGTCGGCTGCCAAATATTTTGTCCACCAACAAATTCGCCATGCCATTGGAACAATCCACAACCATATTCAAATTGTCAAAAGCCGGTCGATAGGATAATTGAAATTGAATGTATTCGTCCAAAAGCTGCAATTCTATGATTTTTCCTTTAACAGCCTTTGCTTCCACTTTGTCATGTTCCACTTTGTATTCCAAATCTTTCAAACCGGTATCATACCCGATTGGCATGGCATTTTTGCCGGAAATTTTCAAACCGTTATGATTTTTCGGGTTATGCGATGCCGTAATCTGAACAGATGCCTCAAAACCATGCTTGGCAGTAGCATAATACACCATGGGAGTGGTGGCTAAACCAATATTATACACATCACAGCCTGCATCAATGATTCCTTGTGACAGGGTTTCAAAAATTTCATCTGAAGAAAGACGGATATCTCTGCCTACCAATATTTTATCTACATGTAGCAATTGTGGCAGAAAAAAGCCCATCTTATAAACACTTTCTTTATCAAAATCCACTCCGTATTCTCCACGAATATCGTATGCTTTAAATGCTTTCATAATTATCTTTTTATTCCTTTTATAAATCTATTTTTCCCATTCAAATCTTGTTTCAAAACAATAGATTGATAGCCATAATATTTCAATAAATCTATCATTTCTCCGCCGAAATTTTCATTGATTTCAAAAAACAATTGTCCTTTTGGCAAAAGATGGTCTTGTGCAAATTGCAATATTTGTTCATAAAACAACAATGGTTTTTTGTCTTCTACAAACAATGCCACATGAGGCTCATAGTCCAATACTCTCGGCGACATCTGTTCTTTTTCCATATTTAGCACATAAGGCGGATTGCTAACTATCAAACCATATTTTTGTCTGCCGCTCCACTTTGGCCATTGTAATATATCTTGACAAACAAAATCTACATGTACATGATTGTTGACGGCATTTTGTTTGGCTAATTGCAATGCAGAGGAAGAAATATCTATAGCAGACACTTGACTATCGGGATATTTTTTTGCCAAAGCAATGGCAATACAACCACTTCCTGTGCAAATATCCAATATGTAATTAGGATGTGTACGGCTATTTTCTTGCATCATCCAGTCAACTAATTGTTCGGTTTCTTGTCGTGGAATAAGCACATTTTCATTCACGGCAATTTGGCAATTCAAAAATTCCACTTCCCCTACAATATATTGAATAGGATAATTGTTTTGTAGTTTTTTTATATCTTCTTGTAGCAAATCTTCAATATTTTTTGCTATTTCTTGAAAGGGATTCAAATTTACATACACTTGATTGCAACCGGTTCTATATTCAATTAACCAATTTACCACCGAATTTATCTCTTCTAAAGAAATAAAAGGCGTTAACTGTTGTTTTACATATAGCTGTAGTTGTTTTATATTCATATATTTACAATTTCAAAACAATTCTTTTACCGCTTTTGAAATCCATTTTTCAAAAGTACAAAAAAAAAACAAAAAATTCACCATATTTTTAATATTTCTATTTCAAAAAAAAATTGTATATTTGCACTTTAAATATTTTTTATCTAAAAAGCATTATTTTGCATACATGAAAAAGAATCTTTTAATGATAAGTATTTTATTAGTAATGTTGTATAGCAACAATGCTATGGCTCAGGTGACCTTGGAGACTCCTCCTGCCCTTACCGAAGTACTTAACAAACATATTCTTGTCAATGACAAAATGGACGGAAAATTGATAGGATTTTGTGTGCAAATTAGTTTTGAATCGGGTACAAATTCCAGAGAAAGGGCTGAAAAAACGCGTATGTTGTTTTTGTCAAAATATCCCAAAGTAAATGCGTATGTTACTTTTAAAGAACCCAATTTCAGAGTTCGTGTAGGATGTTTTCGCACAAGAGCCGAAGCAAGAGGCTTTAGAGAACAAATCTTAAGCGATTTTCCTCAAAGTTTTGTTGTTAAAGACGAAATAGACTACCCTAAACATGTAGAAAATTAATATAAGTAAAAATAAAATAACTAAAAATAATAATTAAAATATCAAATTTTGTATGAAGACAGTTAAACTCTTTGCAATGGTCATGATGTGTGCAGCCATCGTTTTTAGTGGTTGCGGACTTAAAAAGATGGTAAAAAAACAGAGTCAAGTTACCTACTCTGTCAATCCGGACCCAATGGAAGCTCATGGTGGCAAAATCACTATGGAAATTAAAGGTAACTATCCTAAAAAATATTTTAGCAAAAAAGCTAATTTAACTATTGTTCCTGAAGTAAAAGCAGAAAACGGAACTACTGTAAAACTAAATCCTATTTACTTAAAAGGTGAAAAAGCAACAGGTGAAGGAACTACAATTTCTTACAAAAATGGCGGAAGTTTCTCTTCTACTCAAACTGTTGACTATCAACCTGCCTTTGCAGTATGTACTTTGAATGGCAATGCCACTGCAACCCAAGGTTCAAAAGATGCCACTTTCGATGAAATTTATTTCGGAGAAGGAACTATCGCAACTTCAGAACGTTTGGCAACCAATCCGAAATTAGGTTACAAAAAGGACCTTACCGATGGTTCAAATTATGTTTTAAGTGATCATGAATACACCGGCCAAGTAATTTCTACCGCTACCGGTATGATTTACTACGAATTGAATAAAGATAATTTGGATTTGAATTTGGCACTCAACAAAAAAGACGAAAACAAACAAGCTCTCAACGGTTTGGCTGAATTCACCGGCAAATATCCTGAAATTGTCAGCGTTGACATTGTTGGATGGGCATCTCCTGAAGGAGAATTAAATCGTAACCAAGAATTATCTTCCAATCGTTCAAAAACCGCTCAAAAATGGTTTGAAAACGAATATGACAAATATGTAAAGAAAGTTGCTAAAGAACAAAAAGTAAAAGCAGCTGATATCAAAAAAGATATCAAATACAATACAGATGACAAAGGTGAAGATTGGGACGGTTTCTTAGAAGCAGTTGCAGCATCTAACATTAAAGATAAAGATCAAATTTTGAACGTAATCCGCTCTCAAGCAGACCGCGACCAAAAACAACAACAAATCCGCAATATGATTGCTATCTACAACGAAATTGACGACATATTGCCGGGTTTGCGTCGTGCTATCATCAAAGTTAACTGCACAGATGCAAAAACTGATGCTCAAATCGCCAAATACGCTAGCGAAAATCCTGATTCTTTAACATTGAGCGAATTGTTATATTCCGCTTCATTGACTGAAGATTTGAACAAAAAAGCAGCTATCTACGAACAAGCTATCAAATTGTATCCTGATGACTATAGAGCATACAACGATTTGGCATGTGTAAAAGCTTCTCAAGGCGACTACGATGCAGCAAGAGAATTATTAGACAAAGCAAACTCTCTTTCTCCTAACAATGGTATCGTATTAAACAATATTGGTGTTCTTTGCTTAAGCCAAAAGAATTATGATGGTGCAAGAATTGCATTTGCAGCTTCTGAAAAAGCAGGCTTCAACCAATCTTACAATATGGGTATCTTAGATATGAAAGAAGGTAACTACTCTTCTGCAGCATCTAAAATGAGCAACGCTAAATGCGACTACAATGTAGCTTTGAATCAAATTTTGAACAAAAATTATTCAGATGCTAAATCTACATTGAACTGCATCAGCAACAAAACTGCTGCCGACTACTACCTATTGGCAATAGTTGGTGCAAGAACAAACGATGCTAACGAAGTTTATACCAATTTGAAATCTGCTTGCAAAATGGATGCAAAATACAAAGTTGAAGCAAGCAAAGACGCTGAATTTAAGAAATTTAAAGACAACGCCGAATTTCAAAATGCTATTAAATAATTAAAAAACTATAATTAAACAATTAAACGACAGCTAAAAGGCTGTCGTTTAATTTATACAGACAGATGAATACAGTAATAGAACAAATTCTCAAACACAAAAGTATCAGGCATTATCAAAACAAGCCCATTGCTGAGGATATCTTAAATGATATTCTTACGGCAGCAAGTAGAGCCGCCACCACGGGCAATATGCAACTATATAGCATCATTGTCAATCAAGATGAAAAGATGAAACAAAAAATTGCTCCATTGCACTTCAACCAACCGGCTATCATAGAGGCTCCATTGATACTTACCTTCTGTGCAGATTTCAATCGCTTTATCAAATGGTGCAATGCAAGAGATGCCCGGCACGGATATGACAATATGCAATCGTTTATGTGGGCTGTGGTAGATACCTGTTTGGCAGCACAAAATGCATGTTTGGCAGCAGAAGCCCACGGATTGGGAACCTGCTATTTAGGCACCACCACCTACAATGCAAAAGAATTGGCGGAAGCCTATCACCTGCCCAAATATGTGGTTCCTATTTGTTGTCTGACAATCGGCTATCCCGACGAAAATCCTGAATATACCGACAGACTGCCTTTAGAAGGCATTATTCATCACGAAATCTACAAAGACTATTCCTCTGAAGATATTGACAATATCTATCACGAAAGAGAAAATAGTGAGTTGACAAAACGCTTGCTTGAAGAAAATCAGTTAGAAAATTTGGCAAAAATATTTACCGAAAGACGCTATACTAAAAAAGACAACGAATATTTTGCAGAACGATTGCTGACATTTTTGAAAGAGCAAGATTTTTTTAAATAACAAAAACGGCTAACTAAATGTTAGCCGTTTTTATTTAATGTAAGTCTGCACCTATAATCCGCAGGAACTCTTGTCGTGTATTATTCTGCTTTAGAAATGCTCCTGTAAAATCAGAAGTAGTGGTAACGGAATTTTGCTTCTGCACACCACGCATAGACATACACAAATGTTGTGTTTCAATCACTACTGCCACACCTATCGGATTCAATGTTTCTTGAATACAGGTCTTTATTTGTGTTGTCAATTGCTCTTGTACTTGCAAACGCCGTGCAAAAGCATCCACCACCCTTGGTATCTTACTTAAACCGACAATATAACCATTAGGAATATATCCGACATGTGCTTTACCAAAAAACGGCACCAAATGATGTTCACACAAAGAATAGATTTCTATATCTTTTACTATCACCATTTCTTTGTAATCTTGTTTAAACATCGCAGACCGCAATATCTCAGCAGGATCTTGATTATAACCTTGAGTAAAAAACTGCATAGCCTTTGCTACTCTTTCGGGCGTTTTCAACAAACCTTCACGATTAACATCTTCTCCCAACAACTTTAATATTTCCAAATAATGTTGTTGCAAGGCTCTTGTCTTTGCCTGATTATAAATATCTTCTCTGTGATAACCATCTTCTATTTCGCACATAATCTATAAATTTACAAAAGGATTATTTTTCTTTTCAAAACCAATTTCCGTCATATCTCCATGCCCCGGCAACACTTGTGTATCATCGGGCAAAGTATATAATTTTGTTTGGATGGAATGTTCCAACTCTTCGTAATTGCCACCTATATCGGTTCTGCCAATACTTTGTTGAAACAAAACATCACCGGTGAATACGACCTTCTCACTTGGAATATAATAACTTACACTCCCCTTCGCATGACCGGGTGTAAAAAGCACCTGTATTTTTTCTCCTAACAAATCAACATATGGATTGTCAGTTAAAAAATCTGTTATTGCCGGCAATTCTTGTTTGGGAAAACCCATCAATATGGAATAATTGTTATAATCATTATACAAGGTTTCGCCGTCTTTGTGAACAAATAATTTTGAGGTTGGAAAGTCTTTTATCGCCATGGCCACACCTGCAATATGATCGGCATGAGCATGTGTTATCAAAATAGCTTTCAACTGCAGCTTTTCTTGTTGCAATTTATCTTTCATTCTTTGCCATTCAGAAGCACTGGTACATGCCGGATCTATAATGACGGCTTCATTTGCGGAATTTGTCAGCAAATAGGAATTCACCAAATAATGATTAAAAACAAATCTATATATTTTCATACTATTATTTTTGCATTGTTTGTTCCCACTTCCATGCTGACAAAAGCATGTCATCCAAAGTCAACGCTGCTTTCCATCCCATTACATTATTTATCTTTTTAGTGTCTGCCCACACTTTTTCAATATCTCCACTACGTCTTCCGACTATCTTATAAGGGACTTTTTTGCCCGTTACACGCTCAAAAGAAGTAATGATTTCCAATACTGAAGTCGGCTTGCCGGTACCCACATTGAATACTTCGTAATTTTCCGACATTTTACCATTTGTCATTCTTTCAATAGCTGCCACATGAGCTTTTGCCAAATCTACTACATGAATATAATCTCTTAAACAAGTTCCGTCCGGTGTATGATAGTCATTTCCATACACTGACAAACAAGGACGAATACCCATAGCAGTTTGCGTGATATAGGGCAACAAATTTTGCGGCACCCCATTAGGCCGCTCACCTATCAAGGCAGAATGATGTGCTCCAATCGGATTGAAATATCTTAATGCGATAATGTTTAAATTTTTATCTACATTGGCCACATCGCTCAAAATTTCTTCTATCACTTGTTTGGTATTGCCATAAGGACAAATGGCTGGTTTGATAGGAGTTTCTTCTGTTACCGGCAAATGATCCGGCTCTCCATAAACAGTACATGAAGATGAAAATACAAAATGGCGAATATTTTGTTCTTTCATGGCTGTCAGCAAATTGAGTGTGGTAAAGAAATTATTTCTATAATACCTCAACGGCTGTTCCACCGATTCTCCTACATATTTATAGGCGGCAAAATGAATGATTGCATCTACATGATGCGATGCAAAAAAATTTCTTGTTTGGCACTCATCTGACAAATCAAAGGCTGCCAACAAAGGTTTTT
>DBXJ01000023.1:8112-16835 GCA_002309475.1 Bacteroidales bacterium UBA1215 | reverse complement strand
CCGACAAGAAAAATTATAGCACCATGTTGTACCATAAAATCAATAAAAAATTGTATTTTTGCAAAATGAAAAATTCACTTGGTTTGTTCACGAAAACAACATGTGCCGGTCATGCAAGTATCTACCTCAACAAAAAAATGATTTGTGAAGGTGATAATACTGCCGTTCAAGATGAACCGACTATGCATGCCATTGTTGCCACACTACAAACTGCAAGATTGTCATCAAAAAAATTTTATTTGAGTCCATATCAAATAGTCATAGATGCCAAACCATGTGCCATGTGTGCCACAGCCATACTACAAGCAAGAATGGACAAGGTGCAAGTTGCCGGCAAGGAACAACCAATTGACATAAATATAAACGAATATCTCATAGAAAAAATAAGATAATGGAAACAGTATTAAGTGGCATTCGTCCTACAGGAAACTTACATTTGGGAAACTATTTTGGAGCAGTAAAAAATTTTGTCAAAATGCAAAATGAAAACAATTGCTTTTTCTTTATCGCAGACTATCATTCACTGACAACCCACCCACATCCTGAAAACTTACAACAAAATGTAAAACAAATTCTGGTAGAATATCTCGCAGCCGGCATAGATCCGGAAAAAGTAACACTCTACGCACAGAGCGACCTTCCTGAAACTGCCGAATTGTATCTTATATTAAATATGAATGCCTACTTGGGCGAATTGGAAAGATGTGCTTCTTTCAAAGACAAAGTTCGACAAAATCCTCAAAATGTAAATGCGGGCTTGCTCACCTATCCGACTTTGATGGCAGCTGACATTTTGATACATCGTGCCGACAAAGTACCTGTCGGCAAAGACCAAGAACAACATTTGGAGATGACACGTCTGTTTGCCAATCGTTTCAATAGAATTTACGAAGTGGAATTCTTCAAAGAACCTCAAGCATATAACTATGGTGACAATCTGGTAAAAATTCCGGGATTGGATGGCAGCACAAAAATGGGCAAATCGACCGGGAATGCATTATTTTTGAACGATGAACCGGAAATTATCCGTAAAAAAGTCATGAAAGCAAAAACCGATGCCGGTCCGACAAGTATGAATCAGGAAAAGCCGCAAGAAATTGCCAACTTATTCACTATCATGCAACATGTCAGTACAAAAGACACCTATCAATTTTTCAACGATTCATACAATAATTGCTCCATACGCTATGGAGATATGAAAAAACAATTAGCTGAAGATATTATCAATTTCTGCACGCCTATTAGAGAAAAAATTAATGAATTGTCAGCCAATGACGAATATTTAAACAAAGTGAGAGCCATGGGAGCAGAAAAAGCCCATGAAAGTGCTTCTAAAACCATTCGGGCGGTAAGAGAAATTATCGGTTTTAAAAACTAATGGTTATTCTTACGTAAAAAAAACACCAATTGCAACAACAGCCACAAACGGTTGTAAAGATAGGTTTCTCCTGCATTGAAACGTTTTACTAATTGCTCAATATAGGAATAGTTAAATATCTGCAGACTTTCTATTGTCTGTTGATTGAGATTTTCATCTATCAAATAATGCAAATCTTGTTGCAACCATTGCTGCAAAGGAATGCTAAATCCCCATTTGGGTCGATCAAAAAAGTGAGCGGGAACATAATCGTACAAAACTTCTTTCAGCAAATATTTGGAAATTGTGCCTCTCTTACGTAAATTTTCTTCCAAATTGAAAGCAAATTCCACCACCTTTCTTTCTAACAACGGCACTCGCACTTCCAAACTATTGCACATGGATGCTCTATCTACTTTCACCAACAAATCGTCCGGCAAATAATATGAGAAATCAAACAAAGACTGTTGTTCCGTTGCCGACAAAGAGCGATTGACACTATTTTCTTCATCCAATTCGCATGCAGTGTTTGTTTTCAGCAATTGTTGAATTTCTTGCTGTGTAAAACAATATTGCTCTTGTGAGAATATATGACTTTTTAATCTTTTTTTGTCATCCACATTTAACAAACAGGCAACTCGTTTGCAACGATTACCTTGTGTAAACAACAATTTTGACATCGGTTTTCGCAAAGAATATAGCAAACTATTGCTCATTCTCTTTGCCCATGTATAAGAGCCATAACCCAGAAACAATTCATCACCACCATCACCCGACAATGCCATAGTTACATGCTGACGTGTCATTTTAGAAAGTATATAGGTCGGTATGGCAGACGAATCCCCATAGGGTTCATCATATATATTTAACAACTCCGGTATCAACGATTTTGCATCATCTTCATCAACATACATTTCACAATGATGCGTTCCCAAATACCGAGCAATACTTTTAGCATATTCTGCTTCGTTGTGCTGACTATTAAACCCGATGGAAAATGTGTTAATCGGCTGATTGGATATATGCTGTGCAACTGCTGTTACTAAAGATGAATCAATTCCTCCACTGAGAAAAGTGCCAAAGGGGACATCTGTAAACAAACATTTTTCAATAGTCTCTTCCAAAAGATTTTTTAATGTCTGCTTGGCAGTTTTTTCGTCAGTTGCCGGCTCTCCTATTCGATTGTCCAACTTCCAATAGGAATGAAATTGCAAATTGTTTCCATCAAAAGTGACCCGATTTCCTTGGGGCATTTTTTTAATTTTTCGATAGATGGTATGTGGACAAGGAATGTAGCCTACATATAAATAATGATTTATAGCCGCCTCATCAAGTTCAAGATTGTTTTTGATTTCATCGAGTTGCAACAATGCTTTCAATTCTGAGGCAAAGGCAAACAAAGTTTCACTTTGATAATAAAACAAAGGCTTGATACCTATTCTATCACGATAAAGCCGGATTTTTCCCATTACTTTATCGTAAATAGCAATGGCAAACATGCCTTCCAACTTCTCAACAAAACTTTCTCCCCAACAAATATACGATGCTAAAACAACTTCTGTGTCCGACTGTGTTTCAAATTGATAGTTGGGAAATTCAGTCGAAAGTTGTGCTTTTAATTCTTGAAAATTGTATATTTCTCCATTAAAAACCAATACATATCGCCCGTCTTTTGACAACATGGGTTGATTGGCCTTTTCTGATAAATCGATAATACTCAATCGTCTATGCCCTAATGCAACCGCATTTTCAAAAAAATAGCCGCCTGCATCGGGTCCTCGATGTGTCAAAGTGTCGGTCATGATTTTCAAATCATCTTTTTGCAACAAAGATGTCTTATCCCAAAAACCAACAATACCGCACATGATTAGTAGTTTATTTCCTTTGCAACAGTTCCCAAGGAATCATAAAACACCCATTTGCCGATTTGCTTTCCGTGCAAATACTTACCGGAATAATATACTTGTCCGTTTGGATGCCATACCGTATAATTTCCTTCCAAGACACCATTTTCGTAAGTACCTTGGCTGTTTTTTTGTCCGTTTTCATACCAAGAAGTCCACACTCCTTGACGTTGGGTATTGCTGTTATACTCCCCTTCTATGTATTTTTTCTTTTCCGGAAAATAGTATGTCTCTTTGGCTAACTGCTGACTGCCATCTTCTTTGATGATGTATTCTGACACTTTTTTTGGCAAACCATCTGCATAAGTCGCATCTACTACAACTTTTTTGTTTTTATTGCAAGCAACTAATATACAAGCAGATAATATTACCAATAATATCTTTTTCATATTCTATTTTTGAGATTTTCTATAACTTTCGTTCAATTCTTCCAAAACCTCTTTAGTAATATCTAATGTAGAATCGGAATAAACAATTGCCGAGCCGTTGGCTGTTGCAAAAATATAAGTAGCATTGTATTTTTCGTTAATTCTACGAGTGGCACTGATAATCGAATCGGCAACTTCTGCTTGAACAGATGCCTCTTTATTGGCCAGAATAGTGGTATATCTTTCGTTTAATGCTTCAAGAGATTCTTTTTCCTTCATCAAATCACGTTCTGCATTTTGCATTTGCGTTTGTGTAAGAACCTGATTTTGAACATTAATCATATAGTTGTTATATTTTGTTTGGAACGATGATGCTCTATTTTCCAAATCTTTTTGATATTTTTCTGATTCAACTTGCAAATCTCCTTCCAAAATTTTTATCAATTCATAGTTGGCGACAATTGAATCATTGTTAATGGTTAATATCAAACCGGAATTGTTTTCTGTCGGAACAACGGCGACATTCTTTTTATTTCCGTTGAAATACAAAATATACAACACTATCACCGCTACAAACAATATAAAAGTAACTATCCACAAACCATTATTTTTGTTATGTGAAGGTGCTTGTGGTTCCTCTTTTACACATTCGTTTATTTTTGCATCTTCTTGCGGCAATTCTTCTTCTACTGCTGCATCCTTGTCGGTTGATTCTTCGCTGGCAGATGCTTCTGTTGTTATTTCAATATTATTTTCTTCTTTTTCACCTATTTCGGTTAGTTTTTCGTTTACTTTATCCAAATTTTCCATATTAATTTCCTTGTGATAATAATTTTATTCTCATTAATCTAATATCCTCTAAATCGTAATCGTTTTCTCCCAAATCACGCCATGCCTTTTCTACAGAATCTTCTTCCGATTCTCGCAGATATTCCATAATTTCCTCTTGCGTGTCTTCGTTGATAGTATCTTGAATGTAATAATCAATATTGATTTTAGTTCCGGAATTGACAATATGTTCTATTTGTGTCAACAATTCATCCATATCGATATTTTTTGCTCTTGCAATATCCTCTAAATCAATCTTGTTGTCAATATTTCCAATGATAAACACTTTTAATTCAGATTTATCAAGCGTAGATTTTACCGTCAATTCTTGCGGAGGAGTAATGTCGTTATCTTCTACATAGCGTTTTATCAAATTCAAAAACGGCTGACCGTATTTTTTTGCCTTACCTTCTCCAACTCCTTGAATTTGCACCAATTCTGCCATTGTCGTCGGCATTTTATTACACATATCTTCCAAAGATGTTTGTTGGAAGATAACATACGGCGGCAAGTTTTCCCGTTTGGCAGTTGATTTCAATTCATCTTTCAGCATTGCCAACAAGTTGCTTTCAATACAACCGCCTTTTTGTGTCATTGGCATATCGTCATCATAGTCATCGTCTATGTCCTCATCTTCTTCTTTTTCTATAGGTTCCTCTTTAACGACCATGATTGGATATGGCTTTTTCAAATATTTTTCGCCTTCTTTGGTTAATTTTAAAACACCATAATTTTCCAAATTTTTATCTAACAATTTTTCAAACAAAGCATGCCATATCAACGATGACCAAAATCTTTCGCTCTTATCTTGACCGGCACAATAACTTTTTAACTTATCATGCTTGTTGCGTTTGATTTCTTGTGTATCGTCAATACCCAACAATAGATTAATTAGATATTTCTTTTGGAATTGTTGTTTTGTTTCTTTTACTGCTGTCAGCAAAGTGACAAAATAGTCTTGACCATCTTCTTTTGGCCTATTCATCAAGCAATTGTCACAATTTTCACAATTTTCTTTATCGTATCTTTCTCCGAAATAATGCAACAAATGTCTTCTTCTACACAACAAAGATACGGCATATTCTTCTGTTTCCAACAAGAGATTTTTTGCTATTTCCTGATCGTAAGAAGGTTTGTTTTTTGACAATTTTTCTATTTTTCTTAAATCCGATGCAGCATAGAAAGCAATACACAATGCCTCGCCGCCATCACGTCCGGCACGACCGGTTTCCTGATAATAACCTTCCAAACTTTTGGGCATATCGTAGTGAATAACATAGCGAACATCCGGCTTGTCAATACCCATTCCGAAAGCAATAGTTGCCACTATCACATCTATTTCTTCCATAAGGAATTTATCTTGGGTTTCGGCTCTCAATGTGGCATCCAATCCTGCATGATATGCCAATGCTTTTATATCATTGGCACGCAAAAACTCTGCCAAATCTTCCACTTGCTTTCTACTCAAACAATAAATGATGCCGGATTTACCCTCATTTTTCTTGATAAATTTGACAACTTCTTTGTTGACATCGCTTGTTTTTTCTCTAATCTCATAATACATATTGGGGCGGTTGAAAGAAGATTGATAGATGTCGGCATCCAATATGTTGAGATTTTTCTGAATATCGTGTCTTACCTTTTGAGTGGCAGTTGCCGTTAATGCCATAATCGGCATTTTTTTATCCAACTGATTGACAATCTGACGGATTTTTCCATATTCAGGTCTGAAATCGTGTCCCCATTCTGAAATACAATGTGCTTCATCTATTGCGATAAAAGATATTTTTACCTGCTTGAGCATCTCCATATTTTCAGCTTTTACCAACGATTCCGGTGCCATATATAACAATTTGATTTTCCCGGCTAACAAATCTTCCTTTACCGCCAATTGCTCAGCCTTGCTCAAAGAAGAATTATAAACATGGGCTATGCTATGTTCTGTAGCATGAGATCGCAATGCATCCACTTGATTTTTCATCAAGGAAATCAATGGGGAAACCACTATGGCCGTACCCTCCATTACCAATGCAGGCAATTGATAACACATTGACTTGCCGCCACCTGTAGGCATAATTACAAAGGAATTACGTCCGGCAAGAACACTTTTTATTACGGCTTCTTGATCACCTTTGAAGTAATCGAAACCAAAAAACTGTTTTAACTTTTCATGTAAGTCTACATCACTAACCTTTGTCATACTTTATTGGTCTTTATGAAATTCCAGTTTTTATCTTTCCAATAAACATTATATCGGCTTTATTGAAATATTGATTGTGCAAAGGTATAAAAAAAAAATAATACTCTTTTTCGTTTTTCATGTTTTTTTTATTTGAAAAACTTTTTTTTTACAATGTTTTTATATTATGCCTAAATTCAACAAAAAAAAGACCGGTAGTGGATAACCGATCTTTTTACCTTTCTTACTGCTATTAAAAAGAATAACTACTTAACATTCTTAACCAAGCGGACAGATCTACCATATTCACGTCCACCGACTATTGAGGTAGTAAGATTATTTTGAAGGGAATTTGAAAGGAAGTATAAATAGTATGCTTTGTTGCTATTGTTGTATATTGTAGACCAGTATCCACCGATAGAACCCACACTATAGACAGATGTTCCATAGCGATTGCCACCAGCAGGAAGAAAGACACAACCCACAGAATCCATCTTTGCCCAATCGTTTGCACCTATTATATTAGATGTATATGTCGTACTTGTTATATCAGTACTATCTAATGTATAGACAGAAGTATTCCAATTGTCCGGAACTACGATTAATCCATTCACTCCATGTACGTTAGCTTTGGCATAACGAATACCAGATAAGGTAACACGAGTATTTAACAAATAAGTCCATTCATCTTTAGACAAAGTACGCCATGTACCCGGAGCATCGGTTGTTTGGGTGTTAGGATTATAAATGGCATTATAAATTCCCCAATCATAATAAGTATTTGTAATATCACTAGTATCATTGCCCATATATTGCAAACTAGTTATATAAGGATATTGATTGTTATAACCGCTTGTACCCCAACCAAACAAGTCTATCCAACCGGTATAATTAGAAGAAATATTGCCATTGTTTGCGCCAATGGTATCCCACTGATTGGGAGCAAAACGCCATGTGCCAGCTGCAGTGCCATTGCCAGCTATTACATGTGAAGTGGCAGTATTGCCACCATTGGTGGCACTCCATTGCAAATTGCCGGGTGAAAATAAAACTTTTTGTGTGGCAGAAACAGAAAATTGTGCATTACTTTGTGTTGCTATAGTAGTAAAAGAAACTTCATTTCCGTATGCTGTACCGACTGCATTGATAGCGTATGCACGAACATAATAGGTAGTGCCTGCCGTAAGACCGGTGATATTACTTGTAAAACTACCCGTGGTTGCACCATTAGTAGTGTGATTATCATTAATGGTAGGATTTTGAGAAGTACTCCAACAAACACCACATGCAGTAATTGTAGCACCACCATCGTTGGTTATATTTCCACCACTTACTGCAGTGGTATCGGTTATATTGCTTGCTGTAGTAGTAGTTACTGTAGGAATAACTTGCATGGATTGTTGTTCATCAACAGAGCGAACAAGGCGGACAGATAGACCACTGCTACGAACGCTGTAGCACGATGGACCAAGAACGCTCGACTCTATATCCAAATAGTACGCGTAACCGCTACTATAGCTGTAGTACGTAGCCGAATAGTAAAGAGCACAAGAACCGACAACGTTGACAGAAGTCCCATTACGATAGCCGGCAGCAGGAAGGAAGACACAACCTGCACTATCTAATTTCGTCCAATTTGTAGTATTGATTACATTAGATGAATATGTTGCACTTGCTAAATTTGTACTATCCAATATACAGATAGTATTACTCCAATTATCAGGAAATATAATCAATCCTGCTACTCCATTTACTATTCCTTTAGCATAGCGTATACCCGATGCTGTCGTACGATTATTTAACAAATACACCCATTCGTCTTTGGTTAATGTACGCCATGTGCCCGGAGCATCGGTTGTTTGGGTTTTAGGATTGTAAATGGCATTATACACTCCCCAATCATAATTGGTTCCCGATATATAGTTACTAACGTAAGTTGTATTTGTAGTACTAGTCTTATAAGGATATTGATTGTTATAACCGCTTGTTCCCCAGCCGAACAAGTCTATCCAACCTGTATAGGTAGAGGATATATTGCCATTATTTGCACCAATGGTATCCCACTGATTGGGAGCAAAACGCCATGT
>DBXJ01000023.1:0-7984 GCA_002309475.1 Bacteroidales bacterium UBA1215 | reverse complement strand
GTTGCGAAGTAGTATCTATGTTTTGTCGCAATGAATCAATAGTTTTATACATCTCATTCATCATGGAATCATATTTATGGGTCATATTTTCCAAAAGACTAATGACTGTACGTAAATTAACCGCATCCATAGAATCAGTAGGATTGGTAAGATTTTTTATTTGGCTATTGGCAGCATTTCCAAGTGATAAAACATTGTACAAGGCTTGACTTTCTGTATATGAAGTTAAATAGCCTGCATCATTGGTAAACGAACTTACATTGGCAGGAACAGTCGGAATAGTCGGCTTGTTGGTCAAGTCGTTGTAATTTCCGCTAAAACCTGCCGGTAACACTACATAACTGCCACCGGTCAAGAACAAGGTATCATGTCCTATATTCAATACTTGGCTTTCGGTATAAGATGTTAAATAACCTGCATCGTTAGTTAAATCACTAACTTTGTTCGGAATGGTTGGTTTATTGGTCAAGTCGTTGTAATTTCCACTAAAACCGGCGGGTATTACTACATAACTACCGCCTGTCAAGAACAAAGTATCACCATTCATACTTAACACTTGTGTTTCTGTATAAGAAGTCAAGTAACCAGCATCGTTGGTAAAATAACTAATATTAACAGGTCTATTACTGATACTGTCATAATTAATACCTCCAGCAACACTACCTGCAGTTTGGGCATGCAAAGCATATGGAACACTCAACAATTGTTGCACTGTAGTGATAGTATAATTATTGCCTCCGTCAGGATCCACTTCACTCTTAAGAAAATAGGGTCCTTGTGTCCAATCTACAATACTAATACTATTCATGCCACTGCCAATAATTATGGAAAACAAACCATTGGCATTGGTTTGAGGTCTATATTCATCGCTATATACCAACGCTCCCGTGGAAGAACCCTGCAAAATGGAAATTCTCACTCCTACCGGAGTATTGCTAACCAATTGTCCTTTGCTGTTACGAACAACTGCCTGATAGGTAAAACCTTGCGGAGCTTGTGCAAAAAGTGTTGCCACACACATCAACACAATGCTTACCAATAAAATATAATTCTTTATCTTCATATTTTTATACCTTATTATTTAATTCTTGCTATTTTAAAATCATATTCGCTATTTTTTCCCATTACTCTTAATACATAAGTAGCAACCGGATATGCATTCATTTCTATTTTTTGCTTTGTATCGTTCAAAATGCCGCTTTTTAATATACTGCCATTGGAGGATAACAACTCATAGCAAAAGCCTATTTCAGAGTCAGAAATTTCCACAAATACTCCGTCCATAGTAGGATTGGGATAGACTGATATTTGAATATCCTTTTCGGGTGTTCTCACTCTCAATTCCTCTACGGTGTAGGTTTGCTGCACACCCTCATATATACTTGCTTGTCCTTGCCCGACAGCACTGCTTGTAGCTATCTGCCCGACAGTATAATTCAAACTACCGGCCGGAGAGGAAACATCTCCGCCCAAAGAGGTGATGGCTGTCTGTGCATCGGCAGTTATAGCCGCCAATAACAATAATTTCATTGCCAATCCTATTGCTTTTAATTGTTTTCGCATATTAAAAAGAGTTCTTGTTTGTTGACTTAAATATAAAAAAGCAAAAGTAATACTTTTTTATTAAAGGCAACCTCTAATTTTTACTAATTTTCCTTTCATTGTAGTTTTTGACAGCAGAGGCTGCATTAGAACTATCCAAACCACAACAAAAGGGTGGTTTTTCAACTTGCAAAGTTAAACAAAATTTTAATACGAATCCTCCTTTCTTCTATTTTTTGAGATATCCAATAATAAATATCGTTTNNGTTTGGCATACCTATTGATCATAATGGTAAACAGTGCTTAATGCATCATCATAGCTTATGCTGTCCAAACGGTGGGCGTTGTAATGGTAGTTTCTTCAGTTGTTGCTTGCCTGATCGTTTTTCATTTTGCAAAGATAGTATTTTTTGTTGAATTCTTAATTTTTTATCTGTTTTTAGAGATGTCCATTATATTTTATTGTTTCTCATTTTGTTCTTTCCATCTTTTTTGTATTTTCTTTACCATTGCAGAATCTCCAGATCGTTCTGCAGACTTGAGCGATTCTTCGTCTAAAGTTGTGTATTCCAACAATAAATCTACCTGACTCTCCCAAAGAATACCTTTCTCAATAGCTTCATTGATAGGTCTTGTCCCTTTGGAAAAATAAGCATTAGCCTCCTCATCTGTTATTTTTGCCAACATTTCACGGCTAAAAGGATACGGATGACCTAGTTTGTCGGGGTCTGCCCCATTCCTCAAAAATGCTCTAAGTAGCCGGTTCTCATCTTCAATAAATAATGTTTTGTATCTTTCTTCTTCCAAAGGAAGTACATCAGGCTCGTCATTTACAGTAAACTCACTCCTCATCTCCCACAACTTATTTAAATCTTCACTTCCTGATCTGTGAATTATATACCATATATATGGTCTCCTATTAATATCAGCTCCATTCTCCACTAAAATATGTATGACATTTGTATCTGGTGTTGGATTGGGTATTTGTTCTCCAATATGCAATCTTTCAAAAGTTGTGTAACGACTATTTGCAACAATCATTAACGGGTTGGCCTCAAACCATCCGAATTCGCCTATGCAGTAATTCGGATCCAATCCCTCTTGCAAAAGCTGTTGTATGGTATCAGTCGTTTTGTATCCGTTTATAGTTTTGCTTAATTCATGTTGAAAAAACCAATAGCGGGATTTTTCTTTAGATTCCGCATTTTGAAATTTTGCCAGTACATTATCACATTTATGATAGACCTCCTGCATATCAAAGTTACAGGATAAAAAGGAAGTCGTCATTAGACACATGCATAAAACTTTTGTTAAACTTATTATATTATTTTTCATTCCCCTATCCCCCAAGTTATAGTAACCCTATTATTCTTTTGTCTTATTTTTATAGGTTCATTATAATTATATACTACATTCAAGTCACAAATGCAACTTTGTTAAACAATATTTATTTTGCAAAAATAATCATAATTTTCATTATATCCGTTAAAAGTAATCTATTTTTTTTGTATTTTTGCCAATTATTTTTATCAGTATGGAAAACAGAACACAACAAAACATTCAAACATGGCTCAACGGAGCGTATGACAATAGTGACAAACAAATCATCAAGGATTTGCAAACCAACAATCCTACAGAATTAGAAGATGCATTCTACCGCGAATTGGAGTTCGGAACAGGTGGCTTAAGAGGAATTATGGGTGTGGGCACCAACAGAATGAACAAATATACGGTATCGATGGCCACACAAGGTTTGTGCAACTATTTATGCCAATTTGTCACCGACAGACGTGCACGCGTAGCCATTGCCTACGATTCACGCAACAATAGCAAGTTTTTTGCAGACATAACCGCCGGAGTTTTATCCGCCAACAATATTGAAGTATTTTTGTTTGACGATATCCGCCCTACTCCGGAATTGTCTTTCGCCATTCGACACTTACATTGTGATAGTGGCATTGTCATCACCGCTTCGCACAACCCGAAGGAATACAACGGCTACAAAGTTTATTGGAACGATGGCGGTCAATTGGTTCCTCCTCACGACAAGAATATCATTGCCGAAACAAGAAAAATCAATAGCATTGACGATGTAAAAACATCTCGAAACAATAATTTGATACACTATATCGGAGAAGAAGTTGACAAAGTGTATATTGAAAAATTATGTTCCTTGTCATTGCATCCGGAAATTATCAAAAAGCACAAAGACATGTGCATTGTTTACAGCCCTTTGCACGGAACAGGCAGAAAATTGGTGCCCGCCACTTTGAAAGCTTTCGGATTTGAAAATGTTATCTGTGAACCACAACAATATATTGCCGACGGCAACTTTCCCACTGTAGAATCGCCGAATCCGGAAAATGCAGAAGCATTGACTTTGGCGATCAAATTGGCAGAAGAAAAAAATGCGGATTTGGTCATGGCAACCGACCCCGATAGCGACCGTGTAGGCATTGCCGTAAGAAACAAACAAGGCAAATTTGTGCTTTTCAATGGCAATATGACTGCCTCTCTCATTATCAATTATTTATGTCAGCAGTGGAAAAGCAATCAAAAACTCACCGGAAACGAATTTATTGTAAAAACTATTGTTACCACAGAACTTTTGAAAGATATTGCCGACAAATACGGCATAGTTACCTATGATGTTCTCACGGGATTTAAATACATTGCCGAACAAATTCGTCTGTTGGAAGGCAAAAAACAATTTATTGGCGGCGGTGAAGAAAGTTACGGATATTTGATTGGAGATTTTGTTCGCGACAAAGATGCCGTTATAGCCTGCTCTATCATTGCAGAAATTGCCGCATGGGCAAAAGAACAAGGCAAAACTCTATTTGACATATTGATAGACATTTACTTAGAATTCGGCTTGTATAAAGAGCAATTGCTCTCTTTGACTAAAAAAGGCATAGCCGGCAACCAAGAAATTGCACAAATGATGCAAGATTACAGAAACAATCCGCCTAAAACCATCAACAACAAAAAAGTGGTTTTGATAAAAGATTATCAGACTTCCATCAGTAAAAATTTAATTACAGGTGAGGAAGAAGCCATTACACTTCCAACCTCCAATGTATTGCAATTTTTCTTGGAAGATCATTCAAAAATCACCATCCGGCCTTCAGGCACAGAACCTAAGATCAAATTCTATTTTGGAGTTAAAATACCACTGACATCTATCAATGATTTAGAATCTTCTACTCAAACAGCGGAACAAATCATTGACAATATCATTAAAGATATGCAACTGAAATAAAAAAAGAGGGCAAAGCCCTCTTTTTTTATGCTGATTTTTTCGCTCTATACAAGGCAAACAAACGCAAACCTATTGACAATATCAGTGGCAAAATTGCTATATTGAACATTTGCGGCAAAAGTCCGAAACACATCAAGGATACTATCAAACACGATGCAACTACATAAATACACCATACCGGCGTTTTTTTTATGCATAGCAATATCCACCAAAACAATGGATTTGCCCACAAAAGATTGAAATTATATTTAGTGGTATAATGGTCGGTACAAAATGTCATCAATAGCAACAAAAGTGAAAACACGGCAATGATAGCAAAAAACACAATGTCAAAAGCCTTACAATAGCATTTCTTTCTATATTCCACTATTGTCAATATCAATACCAATAAAAAGAATATGCCAAACACCATAAAAGGAGTAAATTTTGTTGGTGGCACTTCCGATTTAGTCTGCTTGCACAAATAGTTAGTTTCCGATATCCAGTCACCTGATTTTTGCATATAAACAACTGTATCAACTTGATTTTGCAAGTCAAAAGGTATATATGTGCATTCCGTTTCTGTCAATTTTTTATCCGCTCTTGCCCCCAACAACAAGTCAATCCCCAATCTCCACCACAACATATTGTCGGTACAATGATAATATAATTTTCTATATGTCGGGTTGCCGGCGGCATATTGTGTTGAGAAAACCGGTCTGCCGGCTGCCAGTTCTAACATATCTCTTACTCTGGTAGCACAATTGTCTCTAAAAAAATCATAAGCATAATAGCGATTTTCCGGCTTGTAGTTTTCTACCAAGGCATTGTACAATCTATTTTTTTCTTCTAATGTAAAATTCAACACCTGCTCGGTAACACTTCTTCCTGAAGTAATATATTCCACCATAAACAAATCTGTTGGATATACACCTAACATATATGGCAAACGACCTTGTGCAAATTTCAGATAAAAATTAGGTTCGCCAAAACTAAACATGCCGTAATTAAATGACAAATCCATTTTCAGACTGTCATCTTTGATTCTAATGGCAGAATGTCCAAACGATTCGTAGAATTCATTACCGGGGCCGCAAGTCAGCAAACTCACTTTTGACTGTGTAGATAGTTGTGCAAAGCCACTACCTGCCAACAATATCGTCAACAATAAAATCACAAAATGTTTCTTCATAAATCTATATCTGTTAATTTTAGCATATACAATTTGCGAAAATAATCAAAAAAAATGGATAAAACCATCTTTATAGAAATTATTTTTTCAACAATATTGTATAAAACACCATGCATTATAAAAAAATAAGATAAAAATTGACGTTTGTATTCAAAAAATAACTACTTTTGCATCTTGAAAAGCGGGTGTGGCGTAATTGGTAGCCGCGCTAGACTTAGGATCTAGTGCCGAGAGGCGTAGGAGTTCGAGTCTCCTCACCCGCACCAAATTAACATTCAGGTATTTACAACAACTTTAAGCAAGAGCTGACATCATGTTAGCTTATTTTTTTACTTCTATTTTTGATTATTTTTCAGCATTTGCAGTGCAATAGTTTTTATTTTGCCAAAACACAAAAATTTGCAGAAAAAAATGCTATCTTTGCATTTTCATTTTAGAAATATCAATAAGAAAAAAACAAAGAATTTATATGTCAAAGACTGCAGTTATTGCTTTTGGTGGCAATGCTTTATTAAGAAGCGGACAAAGAGGAACTTACAAAGAACAAATCGCCAATGTACAATCTACATGTGAATCTATTATAGGACTCATAGAACAAGGTTACAATATCATTATAGGACATGGCAATGGTCCTCAAGTGGGCAATGTGATGTTGCAACATGAGATCACCAGCCGTGTAACCGATGTAATGGCCATGCCATTGGATTTTTGTGTGTCAGAAACACAAGGCTCTATCGGCTATTTGATAGAACAAGGCTTGAGAAACACCTTGTTAAGACATAAAATTAAAAGAAATGTCATTGGCATTATCACACAAGTGCTTGTAGATAAAAACGATAAAATGTTTCTCAACCCGACTAAGCCTGTCGGACCTTATTATAAGAAAAAACAGATGAATGCCTTTTTGGAAGACAATCCCGGCACTCCTTTCAAAGAAGATCCTAAAGGCAATGGTTGGAGACGTGTGGTTGCCTCACCTCAACCTCTCAAAGTGATGAATGTAGAGTTGGTAGAATCTTTGGCAAAAAGTGGAAATATTGTCATCACTGTAGGTGGCGGTGGCATTCCTGTTGTAGAAAACGAACAAGGAGAATTAATTGGCATAGAAGCAGTTATAGACAAAGATTTAGCTTCTGCTCTTACTGCGGTAGATATTCATGCTGACGAATTTTATATTTTAACGGATGTGCCAAAGGTTTATATCAATTTCCGTCAACCCAACGAAAAAGCTTTAGATGTTATCACCATCAAAGAAGCTGAAAAATATTTGGAAGAACACCAATTTGCAGAAGGGTCTATGGCACCAAAAGTTCGTGCAGCTATCTATTTTGTAAAAAATGGCGGTAAAGAATGTATCATCACCGAAGCCGGACAACTCGGCAACCCTAATTGTGGAACCCGTATAGTAAAATAATCATTGATATGGATAACAAACAACCTGCTCGTTTGGGCAATTTCTTCAAAAAAGCCATGCTATATGGAGGCGGAATAATGGCTATAACAGGCGCTATATTCAGATGGATGGACATGCCTTTTATATATACATTCTTATTGAGTACAGTGGGATTTACCTTATTGGCATATTATGCTATCTTTTTTATCACACAAATACCCTACAAGCCTTTTAATAATACGGAAATTGACAAAAAATTGCAACCATTGTGGTCCTTCACCGCTTATTTGTTAGGTATTGGACTTGCAATAGTTTTTATGGGTTTATTGTTCCTGCTAATGCGCTGGCCGGGAGCATATATTCAAACAATTACAGGTGCAACAGGCGTTTTAGTAAGTTTCTTTGTTTGGCTTTATTATCGCAAAAAACGTAAACAATATGAGATATAGTCATCAACATAAAGCTGATGAATTTTTTAACATATAGCAAATAAAATTAATAATATAAAAAGTAATACTATGGCTTACAATTTAAGAAACCGTAATTTTCTAAAAATTTTAGATTTCAGTCCGAAAGAACTCAACTATTTACTCGACTTGGCTCGAGATTTGAAACG
>DBXJ01000011.1:7355-9903 GCA_002309475.1 Bacteroidales bacterium UBA1215 | reverse complement strand
AATGCGGCTCCCATTGCTTCAATACAAGTACGTGAAACGTTGTTAAACGGGTCTTGTTCGGTCAACGACCAACCGGAAGTCTGGCAATGGGTACGCAATGCCAAAGATTTAGGATTCTTCGGGTGGAATTGGTTGACTAATTTGGCCCACAACATACGTGCAGCACGCATTTTGGCAATTTCCATAAAGTGATTCATGCCCACACCCCAGAAGAATGACAAACGAGGTGCAAATGAATCTATATCCATACCTGCATTGATACCGGTACGCAAATATTCCAATCCGTCTGCCAATGTGTATGCCAATTCTATGTCAGCGGTGGCACCTGCTTCTTGCATGTGGTAGCCGGAAATACTGATAGAATTGAATTTAGGCATATTTTTGGAAGTGAATTCAAAAATATCCGCAATAATTTTCATACTTGGTGCAGGCGGATAGATATAGGTGTTTCTCACCATAAATTCTTTTAAAATGTCATTCTGAATGGTTCCTGCCAATTGGTCAAGGGCAACGCCTTGTTCTTCGGCGGCAACAATATAGAATGCCAAAACAGGCATTACCGCACCATTCATTGTCATGGAAACCGACATTTTGTCCAACGGAATCTGGTCGAACAAAATTTTCATGTCTAATATGGAATCTACGGCAACACCGGCTTTTCCGACATCTCCGACAACACGTTCATGGTCGGAATCGTAGCCACGGTGCGTTGCCAAGTCGAAAGCTATTGACAAACCTTTTTGTCCGGCTGCCAAATTTCTTCTATAAAAGGCATTGGATTCTTCAGCAGTGGAAAAACCTGCATATTGACGAACCGTCCAAGGTTTCATCACATACATGGTGGAATAGGGGCCACGCAAAAATGGCGGCAAACCTGCTGAATAATTTAAATGCTCCATGTTGGCAAGATCTTTGTCTCCATAGACAGATTTTACAGGAATCTGTTCTGATGTAAGCCAGTCACTTGTAATGTTCAATCTTTCTTCCCAATTGTCATCTTTTTGGCATTGTTGGGCAAAATCTTTGTATGATACTTTGCTGAAATCAGGTCTCATTCGTATTTCTATTTTATTTAAAGACAATTTGCAAAGATACAACTTTTTTTTCAATTTAAGGATTTTTTTTCAATAAGAATAAAAATTGTATCTTTGCTGCCGGAAATTTTAAGATATGGTTGTATTTCCTTTTTGTAAAATAAATTTAGGATTGAATATTACAAGCAAGCGTACTGACGGCTATCACAATATAGAAACTTGCTTTGTTCCTGTGTGTTCCTTGTCGGATATTTTGGAGATAGTGCCGTCGAAAACTTTCGCTTTTGCACAAACCGGAATAAATATTGAAAGTTGTCAGCAAGACAATTTGGTGGTAAAAGCCTACCAATTGCTTCAAAAAAAATACGATATTCCACCTGTGAAGATACATCTGCATAAATGTATTCCGACCGGTGCCGGTTTAGGAGGCGGCAGTGCCGATGCCGCACAAACCATCGTCTTGCTCAATCAATTGTTTGATTTAAAACTCACCCAACAAGACATGCAATCTCTTGCCAATCAATTAGGCAGTGATTGTGCATTTTTTATAGAAGGCAATAGTGCTATCGGCAGAGGCAGAGGCAATGAATTGACAAAAATTGACATTCCGCAATTGGCAGGTAAATATTTGCTACTGGTAAAACCGGATGTACATGTCAGTACGGCAATGGCATATAGCGGTTGCCGACCGCATAAAAGCGAAATAGCATTGGAAGATATCTTGCAAGGTTCCATAAAAAATTGGAAAGATAATCTTGTTAATGATTTTGAACAGACTGTCTTTCCAATTTATCCTGTCTTAAACTCCATCAAACAACTGATGTATCAAAATGGAGCCCTTTATGCTTCCATGTCAGGCAGCGGTGCCACCGTGTATGGAATTTTTGAACAAATACCACCAAAAATCAATTTTGGTGATACTTGTTTTTGTCATAGTACTAAAATTTAATACTTGGTTTAAGTTTCCTCTTTTCAGAATCTCTGAGAGAAACAAAATTGATACCTAACACCACATTGACATTCTTTGCCTTGTCAATATAGAAAGTGTTGATATAATCAGCCAATACATAAATTTGGAACACACCGGCACGAACCGAAAAACCTAATCCCGGATTTAACCAAGAATTATTTTTAAAGGTGTTGCCAATAGTAAAGTCAAAGCAATTGCCGATAGTTCTGTGGTAAGAAATACTTCCCGACGGAACAAAGTTGCCGTTGATGATTCTTGCTTTGAAATTCAATCCGAATCTGTCTCTTTGCGATGCATAAATATAGCCGCCGATATTGATATTGGTGGAAATCATTTTGTTGTACGAACCAATGGAAACAGTGTCTAATTCGGCTTGCATGGTATTGGCTAAGGAATCGAAGAAGTTTTCTAAAAATTCTCCGGCTTCCATATCGGTATCTTCAAAAGGAACACCTTCGTATCTCATGGTGTTGTCGGTAACAGAGCATTGTTTGCCGGCTGTCCAATGGATGAAACCTAAATCGGTGACAGATGCATCTATTTC
>DBXJ01000011.1:6868-7303 GCA_002309475.1 Bacteroidales bacterium UBA1215 | reverse complement strand
TTCATCTGTTGTATTGTTGTTGGTATCGGCTATGGCCAACATTTGGTCTAAATCGTGAACATTGGCAACAAAACCATAATTGGCGATAATAGCGTCAAAATCTGTTTCGGATTGTAAACTCAAATCAGCCGATTTGGTGTAAGCGTTGGCTAATCCTAACAAGTATTTTGCTTTCACACCCCATGAAAATTTTGCACTTTCTTCACGTTGAAAGCCAATGCCGAATTCCATAAAAGCATTAAGATATACCGATTTGTCGTTGACAAATGCTAAAGTTTGTCCTTCGTAAGGAGCATTTCCTTCTATAAGAAATCTGAAGAAGTCTTTCTTTAGGTTGACCAATCCGGTTGCTTTCACACCGGCGGTAACAGAAATATAGTTGCTGTTTTTAACTCTAAAACCAAAGTCAATAATATTTTCTTGTAGATTGAAGGC
>DBXJ01000011.1:6507-6814 GCA_002309475.1 Bacteroidales bacterium UBA1215 | reverse complement strand
ACTTGAATGTGGCTCAAACATGGAAAACCAATGTGAAATTTGTAAGGAGTGGTATAGCCCGGATTTTCTTCTAAAATTTGCGGAACACGCAAATCTTTTAGTAAGTAACTTTCTTGTGCAGATAGTTGAGTAAATGGAACTATGGCTAAAACTGCAATTGCTAAGAGTTTATATATATTCTTCTTCATGGCTAAAATGATTCTATTATGTCATTAAGATTACCTTTAACATCTGTTTGGAAGGCAACACTAAGTTTGATTCGTAAATAATTTTCTTTAAACAATTTGACATCTTTATGATTGTAACT
>DBXJ01000011.1:5422-6441 GCA_002309475.1 Bacteroidales bacterium UBA1215 | reverse complement strand
TTCATGTCAATTTGAACACGTTTTTCTGCCGGAGTTACCACTTTATAGCTGGCATTGGTGACACCGGCATCCAAAGTTACAGGATGGTCAATCAATAGTCCCAAATCATTCATGTTGGAGTCCATCAACATACAGGTAACGGTTGCTGCAAAAGGAAAATAATTAATGAAAGACGTTCTTAGCGACAAACCGGTGATTCTTATCTTGCCATCTGCAATACTGTCATTGTAAGAAAGAATATTTTCCAAGTCAACTTCGTCTAAATAGACTGTGTCGTTAGCGGTGCAATTGTAAAGTGTTATCCATGCAGGAACGTGAATTTCCGGAGTAATGTCCATAGATCCGCTTGTATCAGTTCCTCCATCAAGATGGCCTTGGAAATCGTAATATACGGTATTGCCGTATCCGAGCAAATCCATAGGTTCGTTGGCAACTGCATCAAAAACGTGGGTTGCACGTGGTTGATTGGGAATATAAGGTTCTGCCAAAGTGATGGTGATGTCTTTTCTGTCCCCTTTACTATTTATATAATAGAGCAGTGCATTGTCCAAGTAAAGAGAGTTGTTGGAATAATTGGTGGCATAACCTCTAATTTGTGCTTGATGAACAATAAAGGTATCATTGGAAATAACTTCAATCATTGGAAAATCACCTGAAACATGCAGAGGATTTTCTGTATAGTCAATTGTACAATTAGCGGTTGTTTGATTGTAGATAAAATAACCTAAATAATCTTCATCTGCTTTGAATTCTACGTCAAATGTTTTGTCTAAATATTCTTCATTCAAATAGTTAAGAAGATTTTCGCAAGTCACGTCATAGGTGCACAAGGGCAATCCGTAACTTGGCGTAATATCCAAATTTGGATATTGATTTTCTCTATCAAGCAGAGTCTTGTCCTTCCAGCAGGAAGTAAACACCGTTATTCCTACAGTTGTAAGAATAACTAATTTTAAAAGTTTAGATTTCTGTTTCATATATTTACTATTTATTTAATTTTTCTTCAATTAGTTGTGGTA
>DBXJ01000011.1:4152-5344 GCA_002309475.1 Bacteroidales bacterium UBA1215 | reverse complement strand
GCATTTTTGTGAATTCCGGCTTGAGAGCCAACAGTTACTTGGTCGCCGATTTTTACATGGTCTTTTACACCTACTTGTCCGGCAAACACACAATGGCTGCCGATATGCACCGAGCCGGCAATGCCGCAGCATGCTGCTATTACCGTATCGTTACCGATTTCGCAATTGTGGGCAATTTGATTCAAATTGTCAATTTTCACCCCGTGGTGAATAATGGTAGAACCCATCATGGCTCTGTCAATACACGAATTGGCACCTATTTCCACATCATCTTCAATCACTACATTGCCTAATTGTGGAATTTTTTCATATACACCCTCTTCATTGGGGATAAATCCGAAACCATCCGCTCCGATAACACAGCCGGCATGTAAAATGCAGTTGTTGCCGACAATACATTCATGATAGATTTTTACTCCGGCATATAAAATGCTGTCTTCACCGATTTTTGCCTTGTCTCCGACATATACTTGCGGATATATTTTTGCATCATCGCCAATTTCAACATTCTCACCGATAACAGCACCTTCACCGATATAGACGCCTAAACCGATTTTGGCAGATTTGGCAATGTGAGCTTTGGGAGATATGCCGATTTTTTCCTCTTTCAAACTGGCATAATACTGCATTAAATGTACAAATTCCAATTGAGGATTTTTTACTCTAATGAGTGTGCAATGGATAGGTTGTTCAGGTTGAAAAGATTGATAAACAATGATAACAGAAGCTTTTGACTGATAGATAAAAGGAGCATATTTGGAGTCTCCTACAAAAGCAAGACCTCCTTCTTCTTGGCTGTCTATCTTGATAAATTTATTCACTTTTGTGTTTTCATCGCCGTCAATAGTTCCGTGAACCATTTGTGCTATTTGTTTGGCAGTCAGCTCTATACCTTCCATTGTTATTGTATTAAGTTGAGAAAATATGTTTCCTCTTCATGATAGTCAATAAAGGGATAACGTTTTTTTATGCTATTTATTTTATTTAATTGTGTTTTTGCAAATTTTTTTGTTTCTTCAGAGGCAGTATGTTTAATTTTATGCTGTCTGGCAGCGGAAATTTCTGCAATTTCTTTGTTCAAGGCTAAGGTGTTGTTGTCGAAATAACAAGTGGAAAATTTTTCCCACATATAGTCAATGGCAACTTCCGAAGGGTGAATCATGTCGGCTTGGTAAAAGCGATAATCTCTCAA
>DBXJ01000011.1:226-4033 GCA_002309475.1 Bacteroidales bacterium UBA1215 | reverse complement strand
ATATGTGGATTGATTTGTCGAATTCGTTTTATCACATCCGTCAAATGTGCGGAAATATCTTCCACAGACAAAAGGATTCTTTCAAATTGTTTGGCAGGCACTTTGTGACAATTGGCAACTATGCAATTGCTGGCTATGTGTTTGTAGGCGAATGCCGATCCTAATGTGAGAATGAGTAAATCGGTACGGCAGAGTCGTTCAAATGAGTCTTTTCCCACTTGATTGATATGGGATAGACATTGCTGTTGGTTGCTATGGTTAAAAATGCTATGGTGTTGAAAACTATACCATTCTTCTCCGTCAAAACACAAGTCTTCTTCGGAAAATACTCTCTGATTGATAATATGATGCAAGCATTGGCAAATAGAAAGCGGATTGAACAGAATACCGTATGGGTTGATGCTTGCATCAAATTTTGTTTGCAACAATTTTTCGCCTATATTTTCCGCAAAACAAGAACCTATCAGCAGGATTTTGTCTTGATGTGAAATACGAAGTTCGCAATTTTTCGGTTTTATTTCTGTTCTAAAGTTTTGCATATTATAATCGAGTAGATACTTTTTTTACCATGATATCTTTCCAAGTGGCAAAATCACCTTCTAAAATATGTTTTCGGGCTTCTTTTACCAACCATAAATAAAAATGCAGGTTGTGCAAACTGCCAATCATGCTGGCCAACATTTCTCCATTGGCAAACAAATGTCGCAAGTAGGCTTTTGAATATTCCCGGTCGGCAAACAAATCACTTTCCGCGTCAATAGGAGAGAAATCGTCTTTCCATTTTTCGTTTCTCATATTCATGATGCCGTTACGGGTGAACAATACAGCATTTCTGCCGTTGCGGGTCGGCATAACACAATCAAACATGTCCACACCCAATGCAATGCATTCCAAAATATTGGCAGGAGTTCCAACTCCCATCAAATAGCGGGGTTTGTCTTTGGGCAAAATGTTGCAGCAAAGAGCCGTCACCTCGTACATCAATTCGGTAGGCTCGCCGACAGATACACCTCCGATAGCGTTGCCGTCGAAATCCATGTTGGCGACAAACTCTGACGATTGCACTCTTAAATCGTTGAAGATGCCGCCTTGCACTATCGGAAACAAAGATTGATAGCGACCATATAGCGGCTCGGTTTCTTGATATTTCATATAACAACGTGTCAGCCAGCGGTGTGTGCGTTGCATAGATTGTTCTGCATAATCTTTTGTGGCAGGATAGGGAATACATTCATCGAATGCCATCATAATATCGGAACCGATAATTCTTTGTGTTTCAATGACATTTTCTGGTGTAAACTCATGTTTGGAACCATCTATATGCGAGGCAAATTTGACACCGTTTTCGGTGATTTTTCGTCTTTCGTTCAACGAAAACACCTGAAATCCGCCACTATCTGTCAAAATGGGACCTTGCCAGCCATTGAAGCTATGCAATCCACCGGCTTTTTGTATAATTTCCATGCCGGGACGAAGATATAGGTGATAGGTGTTGCCTAAAATAATTTCTGCTTGAATGTGGTCTCGCAGATCTTTCATGTGGACACCTTTCACCGAGCCGACTGTGCCAACCGGCATAAAAATAGGCGTATGGATTACTCCTGAATCGGTTTGAAGTTCTCCACAACGTGCGTTGGATTTATTGTCAAATGTTGAAATTATAAACCTCATTTTGTTAGTAAATCATTCAGCAAAGATATAAAAATATTTTTAGAGTTCAAGTAATTTTGCCATGAATTTATTAACATTTTTTTTGAATAATTTAAAACGATTTATCTTTTTGATTTTATGATATTTACATTTTATATAAATCAGTTCTTGTTCTTTTTTCTCATTTTTTGTCTGCTAGTACAGTTGATATATTTTTGGGGAATTTTCTCACGATTTGCATTCAAAAAGGAAAAACCGGTAAAAATAGATGACAAAGAAACTCAATGGGAGCCGGTGTCGGTGGTGATATGTGCCAAGAACGAAGCTCGCTATTTAAAAATGTTTCTACCGGTTATTTTGGAACAAGATTATCCTGAGTTTGAAGTATTGGTAGTGGATGACAATTCTGATGATAATTTGTCAGATGAGTTGATAGCTTTGAAAAATAAATATTCCAATTTGCAAGTTTTGCAAATTTCCAATAGTTTCAATCAAACACAAGGCAAACGATTGGCATTGGCATTGGGTATCAAGTCGGCAAAGCATAATTTAATATTGCTGACCGATGCGGATTGCTGGCCAAATTCATCGCAATGGATCAAGGCAATGGTATCGAAACATACACAACAAAAACGAATCGTTTTGGGTTATGGTGCCTACGAAATGAAAAAAGGTTTTCTTGACAAATTGGTTCGTTATGACACCTTGCATACTGCCATTCAATATTTTTCATTTGCTTTGATACATCAACCTTATATGGGGGTGGGCAGAAATATGCTTTATGAAAAATCATTGTATATGCAAAACAATGGTTATCTGATTGGTTCACGCTCAATTTCCGGTGATGACGATTTGTTTGTCAATGCGGTGGCAACAGGTGACAATACCGATTGTATCTATCATCCTATAGCACATACTGTTTCCGTACAGAGAAATAACAAATTATCACAATGGCTATTTCAGAAAAAACGCCATTTCAGTGCTAGCAAATTCTATAAGCCTAAAAATAAATTTGTGTTAGGATTGTATTGGGCAAGCAATTGTTTGTTTTATTTTTTGTTGATATTAAGTTTGATTTTCAGTGTCTTAAAGTGGCAGACAATAGCGTTTTTATTAGGGGTATATATATTAAAAATTGCATCACAATGGATTATTTTTGCAAAGGCAAGCAATAAATTGGCAGAAAATGAGTTAATAAAATACTTACCGCTATTGGATTTAATCTTTATAGTTTTGGTACCTTTTTTGCATATAATATTGTTGTTCAAAAAGCAAAAACGATGGAATTAAATGATACATTTACCACTAAGTCGCAGAGAGATTATATTTTAGTCCGTTCTGCCATAGAAGATGGAAATCAACAGGCTTATGCCGAGTTGATGCAAAACTATCGTGATTCGCTATATATGTTGATGTATAAAATGGTCAACGATCCATACGAAGCAGAAGATTTAACCATTGAAGCATTCGGAAAGGCATTTTGTAATCTCAATCAATATACATGTGAATATGCATTTAGTACATGGTTGTTTAAAATTGCCTCCAACAATTGTATTGATTTTCTTAGAAAAAAGAAAGTACAATATTTGATGATAGATGCACGAAATGCTGATGATGACAATAGTGCTCCTTTTGAACTGCCGGATGACAAGTCCACACCGGAAGAACAATTGTTTGACAAAGAAAAAGTTGTGCAAGTAAGAAATTTTGTCAATCAGCTTAAACCTCATTATCGTCAATTGATAGAATTGCGTTTTTATGAGGAATTGTCATACGAGGAAATTTCCGAGCGTTTGGGTATGCCTTTGGGAACCGTGAAGGCAAAACTATTCCGTGCCAAATCCATGCTGCAGGCCATCATGGAAGGCAAAGTGATATAGTATTATTCTATTTTTTCTCTTTCAATTTATTTTTCTGCCATATTTGGTAGCTGTTGTAAAGATTTTGCCAAATAATATACATGGCAGGCACTAACGATGACATAGGCGATAGGAATGTTTGTGCCATCCAAATAGCCAACACTGTATTTTTCTGACCTATTGCTTGTCCGCCAGCGACTATATCTCCATGGCGTTTTCCTATATATTTGCCAACGGCAAATTGTAGAATACATAATAGCAATGCAGCTATGGTCATGATAATAAACATGGAGTATTG
>DBXJ01000011.1:0-140 GCA_002309475.1 Bacteroidales bacterium UBA1215 | reverse complement strand
ATTTTATGAGCTGCTTGCGGAAAAATCCGTTGCAGTAGTAATGCTAATAACAAAGGCAGCATCAAAAGCGGGAAAACCTTTCGGAAAACTATGAGCATAACCATGCCTAAACTACCGTCCACATTGCCGACAAAGGAGAA
>DBXJ01000053.1 GCA_002309475.1 Bacteroidales bacterium UBA1215 | reverse complement strand
TTTTATTTTGCAAAGATAATAAAAATTCCAATATCTTTTGCATTTTCATACATTATTTATCCGCAAGTTATGCTTTTTTTTCTTCCATCAACGAGGCGGCAAAGCCATCTGCCAGTTGTATCAAAGAGCAAAGCGAATATTTATTTTTGGCAGCGTTGATATTTCCCAATATTTCACGACTTTGGAACGGTAAATACCACGATGCCATGTGCCAACGGATGGCTGCAATTTCAGCATCGGACAACTCAAGACCTAACTTGAGTAATAATATAACACTTTTTTCACCATGACCTAACGGAAACTTGCTGTAATCCACGGTATAGCCGTTGCATTCCTCCCAAACACCTAACTCATTTTTGCGTTGCCTGATTTTATACACATCTACTTTGCAAACATCGTGCAGAAGCGAAGCAATAATAATGCTGTCTGTTGGCAATTGCGGCTCCAATGTCGGATTTAACTTCAATGCCGCTTCTCGCAATTGTATGGCGGCTTGATATACATTGAAAGAATGTTCTGCCAAACCGCCTTCATAATTGCCATGAAAATTAGTGGAGGCAGGTGCCACAAAAAAGTCACTATCTTTTAACCAATCTATTACTTTGTCCATCCCTTGGCGATTAATGGTTCTAAGTAAATCCAATATATTCTCTTTAATTGTCATTATTGTTTGATTTTTAAATTTATTGTACTTATTTTTCTGCAAAATTGGCACAAGACTATGCCAAAGTGTGGTATAAAAATAATTAATTTGTAAAACCGATTTTTTGTCTTGACTGGGTTCCCAATTTTTCGTGTTGGCAAAGTTTTTCAATGGCAGCCAAGTCCGGTTTGGTGCCGTCCAACACTTCCGACATCACCACCTTACGAACAATATTGTCAATTTCTCCGCCGGAGAAATCAAATTTTTGGGCAAGATAGCGGCAGTCTGCATCACTGAGTCCGTCTAATTTGCTTTGCCAGATAGATTTTCTCGCTTCAATGCTAGGTTTGCCAAAACTGATTTTGAACAAAAAACGACGAGCAAAAGCACTATCAAAATTTTCGGTGAGGTTGGTGGTGGCTATCAAAATGCCGTCAAGATTTTCCATTTCCTCCAATATAATGTTTTGTATGGCATTTTCGGTTTGTGCCACACTACTGGAACCATGACTTTTGTTGATGTCTTGCCTACTGCTAAAAAGTGCATCGGCCTCGTTGAAAAGTAAAATGGGTTTTAGTTTTTCTTTTTCACACATTTTGCGATATTCGGTAAAAATGCCTTTCACTCGTTTTTGACTCTCCCCATACCAACAAGTTTTGGCAGCACTAATATCCACATGGCAAACGGCACGTCCTGTAGCTTTGGCTATCTGCATGGCTGTTTCTGTTTTACCGGTACCCGGCAAACCATAAAAAAGCGTGGCAACCCCCTTGGGCATTCCTAAATTCTTTAAACGTTGTTGCATGGCACTGAATTTCTCCTCTTCCAAATTGTTGATGAGCAAGCGAAGTTGTTGTTGTAATTCGTCATCGTAAAAGAGTTGTTTCTCTACTATCTTGTCCGGATAAATCAATTGCTGATTGCGATTCGTTTCGGTGCTAAACAGATCGTAGTCTTCTTCCAAAAACAATTGCTTGCCTTTGTCTGTAAGTACTATCAAAGCATCGGAAAACATTTCTTGTGAGACAACTTCTATGAGTTCGGCTTTTTGTAAGGCATGTTGCTCTTGCTTGAGCACACGAGCCACCTCCATACGTTTTTTTACATTATCATAAATATCAGTTAGAGTGCAATTTATCCCTGTAGCTCTTTCGCGTTGCGTGATAAAATCATCACAAATTTCGTAAAACAAGGTTCTTTCTTCCAAACTAAGGTTTAGTTTAAGAAATTTTTTCACAAACGAAAGTTTTTTGTGTTGCTCTTCCAAAGGGGAAACATTTTTGAAAAGTTGCTTAGTGCAAATATCTCCATTGCACCTACTTTCAATGATATTAGATACATTACTTACAAATTGATATCTGTCGATATTTGGTGCCTCCAAGGAAGCATGGTCTAACTTTTGTCCGGAAACAATGGCATCTTTTACCAACGAGTTGACAACATAGTTTTTTCTTTTGCCAAAAGGCAAATCATCCTTCTCCAATAGAAAAATTCTTTTTTGTACCAATTCGTCAAAATCGTTTTGTAGTTGTAAAAATTCTATCGGTCTGATATCGAAAAATTTACAAATATCATCTACATCAAAACTCTCCCGATTGAGGTCAAATGTAAATGCAGGGACAAACAAAACCGCTTGCAAAGGTGTTATACCCAAATATTTGGCTACACTTTTATTCAATTGAACCACCTCTTTCACTATTTGTGGAGAAAATATACGCTTTTCGGGTTCGTCTCTCCAACGAGAAGTACTTCTTTTTGCAGGACAATTGCACTCTTGCATTGTATTCGGGACAATAGCATTAATCAATTCTCTTTCAGAATATTCCATCTGCATAGAGAGAAATAACAAATTCTGAATCATGTCGTTTTTCTTTTTTGCTTGCATAATAAAATCCTTTCTTGTTTAATTTTTTGCAAAA
>DBXJ01000070.1 GCA_002309475.1 Bacteroidales bacterium UBA1215 | reverse complement strand
TTTAAATAGTTTGCTCTCATTTGAATGAGTGGAAAAATTTTGAAATAATGCCCAATCGTAGTCCGTTATTTTTGAAAAATATTGTTTAAATTCAGGAGAATTATACACGGGTTCAATATTTGAATAAACCACGAATGAGTCAATATGATCATTTATTAATGAATACAAAAGTTCGTAATCTCCCAAGGTTTCATCAATATCATTCTTTACAGCATCTTTTAATTGCTCTAAAACAATTGTTGTATTTTGAACGAGTTTTCTTTGTTGTTTCAGTTTATAGTATAGGCAAATAATACAGATGGACATTGCCATTATTATTGACAAAAAGATAATACATGGTAAAAATTTCTTTTTCATTATTCTTCCTCCTTTGATTTATTTGGTATGCAATCTATTCCTTTAATCATTACTGCAATTTCTTGACAATATCAACGAGTTTTTGGTATAAAAAGTATTTTTTGTCCACTTTTAATCCGCCCGATTTTTGGGAAGGCTATAATTATTTAAAATCTCTTTTAACGTTTTTGGAGTGCCTGTTTTTGTTGATGCACATCCAATATATAAATTTTTATCTGCATCTATAGTAAAAAATATATTGGCAGGAAGAGGATTACTTATTTCTGCATATATAAATTCCATATCAAATTTGTTTATATCATTAAAAGAAAATGTTGTACTACTACAAGATTCAACGAAATAAGATACCAGACTATCATTGATATATTCTTTACTAATTATTTTACCATTTACAAAGACATTTATTTTATCAATCTCTTTTAACGGGAGAGCAAATACATTAAATATGGCAAAATAAGGTGTGGTAAAGCCGACTAACGGGAATGGAGCGGGAGACATAAGATCATAATTAAACCAATTTTCTCTACTTGGAATAGGTTGGTCTGCAAAACGAAGACAATTCTGTAATTTTGTATTTGATATTTTACCTCCTTTGACAAGGGTAATGTAATAGGTGCTATCAATTATACAATCATACTCTATAAATTCTTTTTTGTTGTAAGTCTCACTTTCCATAGTAATTTTATCTTTTGATATGTCTAAAATAACAGTTACATCAAAAACAGATTTGCCATTTATTGTTTTTAATTTGCTCATTACTATAGATGTATAGATGAAGAAAAACAATATATAAGAAATTAGTATCCCTAAAATTCCCCAAAAGACTATTTTACAAACTTTTCTAACCATTTTTACATTAGCCATATTCAAGTCACAAATGCAAATTTATTCAACAATTATTTTTCAAATAAGGATTTATGAATTTGATTAATCAGATTTTGATCAATATCTTTGGAAGATGAGATATGATAATTATCTATCAAGGCAGCATGACCATACATAGCCACATTAAGGCACTTGTATATATCGTCGAGTGTATCATCCGTACCTTCTTTATATTGCAGAAATCTTTTTTCAAATAAGCCATAAACGAATTTCAGTGTCTCAAAATCTTTTGAACTATAGATATACTCGCCTAATATAGAGAATGTCGCAATTTGTGTTTCTGAATAATCATCTGAATTCATCAAAGCGTACGTCTTTAGCAATGGCAAATACTCTTTTGCCAATCCCCACCACCACTGTTTACAAAGCACATTAAGCACACTCGCCCTAATAATATCATCAAAACCGAATTCTGTTGCTTTATGTTGCAAAAAATTTTCTATAATCTTAATGTTTTCAGCAGAAGGCGGGTAAGCAAAACCAAAGGCACGAATTGCCTGATTTAATTCATCATCACTTTTATAATTGAATAATATTCTTTTTACAAATTCTCGTTCGGAATTACTGATAGTTTGTTCAAATTTTAATTTGTAAAGAATGCTTGTTATATTCATTTATTAATTCTTTTGTTTTTGCCTTTATTGCTCCAATGCAGTATATATAATTATCTGTTTCTTAAGAAATGTTTCTATTGTTTTTTTTCATCTATTTTTAGCGGTATTCTTATTACTGTATTGATTCCCATTGATTTAATATAGTCAGTACAGAAGGGTAAGTATCTTGTTTGATGGTGTTGATATTTTTTTTGTCAAACCAGCGTACTTCTTTAATATTTTCTTCTGTTTGCGGAACGACATTGCGGGAACCTAAATTTTTCATCCAATACCAATGTGTGCGTTTCAGCACGTAGCCATCAAAATAACTGGAGCGAAAAATATGATGCGTAGTTCCTAAATCATGGATGATTTGGGTGTTGTCAATGCCGGTTTCTTCTGCAATTTCTCTGTGAGCGGCTTGCTCATCTGTCTCTCCGTCTTCAACATGACCTTTTGGAAAATCCCATTTGTGGTAGCGGCGGATGGCTAATATGTCATTGTTGTCGGTAACAATGCCGCCGGCTGCCAATTCATATCTAAAGAAATGTTTCACTTTTTCAAACGCCGCTTCTACCAATTCTTCTGTCGGGCAGAGAAAGGTGATATTTTGATAGTTGTTAATGAAATTGTTGACTAAAGGAGAGATGTCTAAATCGTTGGAAAACAAAATTCCTTCTGCATTTTGTTGCTCTGTTGAAATTTTTATTATCTTTAATGAAGAATTATTATGGAAAAGTTCGTATCTTTGCATTTTAAAAATTTTAACTACTTAACGTATGGAATTAGCAAAAAATTGTGCAAAATCTTTATTATCCATTAAAGCGATAAAACTCAGTCCTAATCAACCTTTTACATGGGCATCAGGTTTAAAGTCTCCTATCTATTGTGACAATCGAAAAACATTGTCCTATCCTGAAATTAGAGGTCAAATTCGTGATGGTTTGGCAAGTTTGGTGAAAAAATATTATCCGGAAGTGCAAGTGATTGCCGGAGTGGCAACAGGTGCTATTGCCCAAGGTGTTTTAGTCGCCCAAGAACTTGGCATACCTTTTGTATATGTAAGAAGTGCAGAGAAAAAGCACGGCTTGGAAAACAAAGTGGAAGGTGTTGTAAATAAAGGAGACAAGGTTGTGGTAATAGAAGATTTAGTATCCACCGGTCAAAGTAGTTTAGATGCTGTTGAAACACTTAGAGCAATGGGTTGCAATGTGTTGGGAATGGTGGCTATATTTACTTACAATCTGCCGATTTCGGTGCAACGTTTCCAAGAGGCAAATGTAGAATTGCATACACTCACCAACTACAATATCCTTGTTCCGGAAGCTGCCGCAGAAGGCTATGTAAAAGAAAGTGACATAGAGGTGCTTAATGCGTGGAGCAAAAACCCTGCACTATGGTCAGAACAACATCAATAAAATGAATATAGAAAGTAAAGAAGTAGAAATTTTTGCCTCAAACGAAAAAGTATTCGGCATTTTGTCAGATTGTTCCAATCTAAGTTTAAACCATATTGGTGACAAAATTCCTAATTTGCAAGAGTGGCAGGCAAGTGAAAAATCATGTAGTTTCACCGTTCAAGGAGCCGGCAGGATAGAAATAAAGATAGTGGAGGAAGTGCCGTTTTCCAAGGTGGTATATGTGATAGGCTCATCAATGACACCGCAAGGTGTGAATGCCAATTTCAATTTGCAGGATAAAAATATCAGTGTTGTTTTGAGTGTGGCAGCAGAATTGGAATTGCCATTCTTTATTGCACAAATGGTGAAATCTAAATTGAAAGATTTCATAGATATGTTGGTGGACCAAATAAAGATAATAGCAGAAAGATAGTTCTTAGATATGCATCAAATCAAAAAATACATATCTATTTTTCTTTTGGCAATAGGTATCGGGTTGTTATTATGGTTGTTTTTACCCTATTTGGCAAGTCCGGTATATGATTTTGTGCCCGGAAAACAATTCTCCGGACAATATATTTACAATCCTTATCAGCAGATGCAACCTTCGTGGAAGGTGGCGAATTTTCATGCCCATTGCAAATCGTGGGGAGGTGTCACCGACGGCAAAAACAATTCGCTGCAGGCGTTTGTAGATGCATATAAATATTTAGGATATGACTATTTCTCGGTATCCAACTATCAAAAGATTGACAACGTAAAACAAGCCGATAGCAATCTGTTTTTTATTCCTACCTATGAACATGGCGTCAATGTTAAAAAACGCCATTATTTGATTTTGGGTGCTGACAGAGTTTTTTGGTCGGATTTTTTCTTTTGGCAAACATTGCATCATAAACAATTTATGATTAATTCATTGCGAGGCAATTGTGATTTTCTAACCATTAATCACCCTAAATTTTGTAATGGATTTCAGCCAAGCGATATGGCCAAATTGTCCAATTATGATGCAATAGAAGTGCTGAATCATTATCGTACTTCAATTGCTCATTGGGATACCGCTTTGTCATCGGGTTATTATGCGGTTTTGCTGGGTAATGACGATATGCACAATTTGGATAGCATGGATGAAATTGCCACCAATTTTACCGTGCTGAATGTTGATACTATTGACAATCGTTACGAAATAATCAATACACTTCGTCGTGGACAACATTTTGGCGTTAAGGTGCATCGTGAAAGAAGTACAGAAACCTATCTGTTTAAAAAAGAGAGAATTGCCAATTTGGTTTTACCGGATTCTATTGCTGTGTGTGGAGATACCATCCATTGTGCTTTTACACAAACAGTAGGCACCATCAATTTTATTGGTCAGGGTGGTGTATTGAAACAAGAAAGTTTGAATACACAATCTGCTCAATATGTGATGGATACAGCAGACACCTATATAAGAATAGAAGTCTATGATAAAGACAGTAATTTGTTGTTATTCAATCCGATAGTTCGAAGTCAAAGCAAAGTCATTGTCAATGAATCAAGATATGTTGTCAATGCGAAAAAAACTTTGCTAAAGCATGGCATGGAAATATTGATAGCATTGATTATCATTGGATTGTTGTTTAGAAAACGATTGAAACAATTTCGAGAAAAATTTGGTCATTGGGTTCAAAAACCTTATCGGAAGCAATTAATAATCATTGTTTTATGTTCATTGATTTTGAGAATCGTATTGGCATGTATTATGGAATTCACCAATGATGAATTGTATTATTTATCTTTTGCTAAATTTCCGGATTGGAGTTATTTCGATCATCCTCCCATGGTGGGTTGGTTGATAGGTTTAACCAGTTGGGGTTTGCTATTTAGACAAACATTTTTTGTCCGCTTATCTGCATTGGTATTATGTACAATTACTTCATTTGTCGTTTTTCAAATAGGAACACGCTTAAAAAATGAACGTGCCGGCTTGATAACGGCATTGTTGTACAATATTTCCCCCTATGTTCTAATTGTTTCGGGCACCTTTATCATTCCGGATGCCGGATTGATGTTTTTTTGGATGCTCTCTTTGTTATTGGCAATAGATATTTTTATTGTGCAAAAAAGTGCCACATGGGGAAAATTTCTGCTTTTAGGACTGACAATCGGTTTGGCATGTTTGTCAAAATACACTGCTTTGATGTTGTGGGGTGGCATAGGTTTGTGGATATTGTTGAAGGATAGAAGTTGGCTGAAAAATTCAAAACTTTATCTTGCCATTTTGGTAACAGCGGTGTGCATAATTCCGATTATTTATTGGAACTATTGTCATCATTTTATTAGTTTCACCTATCATGGCGGAAGGGTAGCCGTACAAGGTTTTAATTTTTCGTGTTTTGTCAATGAAATTTTCGGAGAAGTGCTATATAACCATCCTATCATCTATATACTCATGTGGATAGTGCTGGTGATACATATTAAAAATAAAAAAATCGGGCAATACGGCTTGTTTTATTTTACCGCTTTGCCGATGATAGTTTTATTTTTGTTTTTCTCACTTTTCCGCTATACTTTGCCACATTGGAGTGCACCGGCGTTTACTACATTGCTGATTCCATTAGCTGTCTTTGTGGAAGAGCAAATGCAAACAGACCATTCAAAAATAAAAATTTGGCTGAAAATGGCAGTCGGAGCAGTTCCCGTGGTGGCGGTTTTGTTTGTCATTCAATTCTATACAGGTATTTTTATTCCAGCAGGTGCACCTATTCGAGATCATTCTATAGAAGTTGCCACCAATCAACAAGCCGCTAAAGCATTCATCAATTATGCACATCAGCAAGAAAAAGAAGGCAAAATGGCAGTCAAGGCACCTATTATGGCACCTCGTTGGGAGTATGCTGCTAATTTTGATAATTATATTTGCCCGCAAGACGGTAGAAGAATACTGACCATGGGACCTTTGTATCGCACTCATGAATATGCAAGTATTTCACAAAACCGGAATGGCTTTCAAATAGGCATGGATATGTGGTATATTGAAGATAGTTATTTACACAATTCTCCTATACATTATCGTACTTGTTTTGACAGTATAGTAATGATGGATACATTGCAAATATATCGCAACAATCAAGCAATTAGACAATTTTACGTTTATAAAATGCAAAATTTACGACGAATTTTGCCCTATGTTTACTAATATTGTTTATCAAAAGAGTAGTCTATCTGCATTGACGATGGCAAGTAAAGAATAGCCTAGAACTCGAAAAGGAATAGTCAGTACAATTGTTAAAGAAAAATATTTAGAGAATATTTGGTTTATTGGCAGATATTGTCAATAAAAAATGTTATCTTTGCAATTTATATATTTGATATATATGAATCTGATTTTCATCATTTTGTTGGCAATAGGTTTGGCAATGGATTGTTTTACGGTCTCCATTACTTGCGGGGTTGTACAAAACAATATCAAAACCTCACAACGCTTGTTGATGGCATTTTTGTTTGGATTTTTTCAAGCTGCTATGCCATTGATAGGTTGGTTGGCAGGGGTTAGTTTTGCTAAATATATCGAACCTGTTGATCACTGGTTGGCATTTATTATTTTGCTGTTTATTGGTGGAAAAATGATTGTAGAAAATTTAAAAAATAAGCAAGATGATTTATCAAAAGAATTTAATTCCCAATATTTTACATTCAAAAGATTGATGATTTTATCCATTGCTACAAGTATAGATGCTTTGGCAACAGGATTAATATTTATCGGTCAAGACAATGAAATTTGGTGGGCAATAGCCATAATAGGATTAGTCAGTTTCGTATTTTCAATAGCAGGTTCTTTTATAGGCTCCTATTGTAGAAATCGATTTACATTCAACAAATGGGAATTGCTCGGAGGAATTATCTTGATAGCGATTGGAACAAAAATTTTAATAGAACATTTATTTTTTTAATAGAAAATGGCAAACAACGAAGAATTTTTTAAAAAAGTTGTCGCACACGCGAAAGAATATGGTTTTGTATTTCCATCCAGTGAAATTTATGATGGAATGAGTGCCGTATATGACTATGGTCAATTGGGAGTAGAACTGAAAAATAATATCAAACAATATTGGTGGAAGTCAATGGTGCAGATGCACGAAAATATTGTCGGCTTAGATAGTGCTATATTTATGCATCCTACTATTTGGAAGGCCTCCGGTCACGTAGATGCCTTCAATGACCCGATGATAGATAACAAAGATTCCAAAAAACGTTATCGTGCCGATGTGTTGATAGAAGATTATGTTCAAAAAATTGAAGATAAAATCAATAAAGAAGTAGAAAAAGCGTCAAAGCGTTTTGAAAATTTTGACGAAACACTATATCGTCAAACCAATGCAAGAGTGGTGGAATATCAAACTAAGATTAATAGCATCAACGAACGTTATGTCAAGGCAATGACTAACAACGATTTGGCTGATATAAAAAATTTGATACTGGAATTAGGTATAGTATGTCCGATTTCCGGTACAAAAAATTGGACTGATGTTCGTCAATTCAATTTGATGTTTTCCACTCAAATGGGCTCCACTGCAGAAGGTGCTGACGTGGTGTATCTTCGTCCTGAAACAGCTCAAGGCATTTTTGTCAATTTCTTGAATGTGCAAAAATCCGGCAGAATGAAAATTCCTTTTGGTATTGCACAAATCGGGAAAGCTTTCCGTAATGAAATCATTGCTCGTCAATTTATATTTAGAATGCGTGAATTTGAGCAAATGGAAATGCAATTTTTTGTTCGTCCGGGAGAGGAATTAAAATGGTTTGCATATTGGAAAGAAGAAAGAATGAAATGGCATAGGACTATCTGTCACAATGAAAAAAAATATCGTTTTCACGATCATGAAAAATTAGCCCATTATGCCAATGCCGCCACCGACATAGAATTTGAATTCCCGTTTGGCTTCAAAGAGTTGGAAGGCATTCACTCCCGTACTGATTTTGATTTAAGTGCTCATCAAAAATATTCCGGCAAAAAATTGCAATATTTCGATCCGGAGTTAGGAGAAAGCTATGTTCCGTATGTAGTGGAAACTTCAGTCGGCTTGGATAGAATTTTCCTTTCTGTGCTGACCAATGCCTATGAAGAAGAAAAATTGGAAGATGGTTCAGAACGCGTTGTGTTGAATATTCCTGCCTTTTTGGCACCTTACAAAGTGGCTGTTTTGCCTTTGGTAAAAAAGGATGGCATGCCCGAAAAAGCAAGAGAAATTTTAGCAGACCTGCAAGAAAATTATCAATGTCAATATGATGAAAAAGATGCTATCGGTCGCCGTTATCGTCGCCAAGATGCAATCGGAACACCTTTCTGCGTAACAGTTGACAATCAAACTTTTGAAGATAATACAGTTACTTTGAGAGATAGAGCCACTATGCAACAAGTTCGTATAGATATCAAGGACATTGCATCGCATGTTGATCAAAAAATTAAAGAAAGCAAACAATTTAAATAAAAAATATATGGCAGTAAAAAATTTAAGTTTAATAGTAGCTATTGGCGAAAATGGTGAAATAGGCAAAAACAATGAACTTTTATGGCATTTACCCAATGACTTAAAACGATTTAAAAAACTTACCTTTGGTCATGCCGTAATCATGGGAGAAAATACCTATAATTCCTTGCCACACAAACCGCTTAGCGACAGAAAAAATATTGTGCTAACAATCAATCCGATGCAAAGATATGCTGCATGTTATATGGCTTATTCCATCGAACAAGCTATAGATTTGTGCAAAAATGAGGAAAAGGCATTTGTGATGGGCGGAGCTTCCATTTATAATCAATTTTTGCCTTTAGTATCAGAACTATATCTCACAAAAGTGCATGCCGAATTCCCGGAGGCAGACGTTTATTTTCCATATATTGACTATTCGGAATGGATTTTGCAAGAAGAGATAGTATGTTATGCTGATGAAAAGCACCAGTATGACTATACATTTTGTACATATAAAAGAAAACTTTAAAATTTTTGCTTATGAAAAAGATTTGTTTAGCAGTATTTGCAACTTTAGTAACAGTAAGTGGTGTATTTGCACAAAAGACCTTGCACACCGATTTTCCCGATATGCCTATAGATGAAAACACTCATTTGGTAACCTATAGAGAAGTTGTTACTCAGGCAGGTGAGCCAACAGTTTTGTACGAAAGAGCATTAAAATGGGCCAATAAATACTATGCCAATCCCACTGTTGTCATCACAGGGCAAGATAAGAAAAACAAAGTAGTGACTTGTGTTTCCAATATAAAAATTTCTACTTTGGCAAAAGACGGAAAAACTTGGCAAAATGCAGGTTATGTGTATTATACTTTGACCATTGAAGCCAAAGATGGTCGTTATCGTTATACTATTACCGATATCTATAAAAAAGAACAAGCCAGATTCCCCATTGAAAAATGGTTGGATACTTCTCGTCCGGAATGGGCTCCGGTAAGATACGACCATTTGTATCAAATTGATGAAGCTATTCATAAACTGATAGAGTCAATAGAAGAAGGCATGGAACCTGAAAAGGTAATCAACGATGAATGGTAATCCTCAGTATCAGGAAGATACACTTGCTTTAGAAGAAGTTTCAGAAGATAGCCTATATACACTTTGGCTTCTCAATGATGATGTGCATACATTTGACTATGTGATAGATGTATTGATGGATATTTGTGAGCATACTTTTGAACAAGCCTTTCAATGTGCCATGATAACACATACCAATGGCAAATGCGATGTATATCAATCTTCTTACAAAGTAATACTCAACAAAGCACGAGCTTTGCGGAGTATGGGATTGTCAGTTGACATAACACAATAACGGATGGAGAATATTCACAAAATACTGGAAAAGTATTGGGGGTATTCTCAATTTAGACCACTTCAAGAGGATATTATTAATTCCATTTTGAGTGGCAAAGATACTTTGGCATTGCTACCCACAGGCGGTGGAAAGTCTATTTGTTTTCAAGTACCTGCTATGGCTTTAGAAGGTTTGTGCATAGTGGTAACGCCTTTAATAGCCTTGATGAAAGACCAAGTTGAAAATTTACGCCAACGCAATATTCCGGCCGCAGCTGTTTACACGGGCTTGTCTCGAATAGAAATAGAAAAGGTGTTTCGTGCATGTGAGATGGGAGAATATAAATTTCTATATGTTTCTCCCGAACGATTACAAAGCACTTTGCTACGCAATATAGTGTCTAATTTAGATGTGTCCATTCTTGCTATCGACGAAGCTCATTGTATTTCACAGTGGGGTTATGATTTCCGTCCGCCTTATTTGAAAATTGCTGAATTTAGGAAAATTTTGCAGGGACATGTGCCTGTTTTGGCATTGACGGCAACTGCCACTCCCGAAGTTGTAGAAGACATTCAATTGCGTTTGGAATTTGAACAAAAAAATGTATTCCGAAAAAGTTTTATCAGAGATAATTTAATCTATGTAGTTCAACACGAAGAAAATAAGAACAAACGCTTGCTGAATATTATCAACAAAATACCGGGAACCGGTATCGTATATGTTCGAAACAGACGTAAGACGGTTGAGATGGCAGAATTTTTGAAACAGCAAGGTATTTCTGCTGATTTTTATCATGCAGGTTTGGATGTTTTGGAGCGGGAACGAAAGCAGGATGAATGGAAAACCAACAAAATTAGAATCATCGTTTCCACCAATGCTTTTGGTATGGGAATTGACAAGCCGGATGTACGGTTTGTAGTTCATTTGGATGTTCCTGATACTTTGGAGGCTTATTTTCAAGAAGCCGGTCGTGGAGGCCGCGATGGCAAACCATCTTATGCTGTGTTGCTCTATGAGCAATCTGACCTGATCAACTTGGAGAAAAATTTCGAAGAATCCTATCCGCCTGAAAAAAATATCTTGCAAATCTATCAGCAATTGTGTAGTTATTATTCAATAGCTATTGGAGAAGGGAAAGGGTTTTCCGCTGATTTTGATATAGTTCGCTTCGCCAATTATTGCCATTTGACAGTTGTTCAGGTGCATCATGCCATTTCTTTTTTGGTGCGTGTGGGTTGGATATTGTTGACGGATGCAGATAACAGTTTGTCACAACTGCATTTACAGATGAATGCTGACCAGTTGAACAACTTTCAAGATACCTATACAAAGCAGGCTGATTTAATTAAATTGTTGTTGCGGTCTTGTCCGGGATTGTTCACCGATTTTGTTCCTATCAATGAAGAAGAATTAGCCAAAAGACATCATTCGACAAAAGAAAAAATTATTGAGCAGTTGAAGTATCTTGAGCAATATGGAGTGCTTAGTTATTTGCAACAAACCGATCTGCCAAAGATTTATTTTCTTGAAAATAGGGTAGATAGCAAGTATTTGAGGATACCTGCAGAAGTCTATAATGAGCGTAAAAAAAGTGCCCGAAACCGGTTGGATGCGGTGGAAAATTATGTAAAAAACGAAAGAAAGTGCCGCAGTCGTTTGTTGGTAGAGTATTTTGGTGAAAAAAGTGACAAAGCATGTGGTTTTTGTGATAATTGTATTTCTAAGAAAAAAGTTCAAAATGCTGAAATTTTAACACATAAAATCCAGCAAGAAATCTTAGAATTGCTACAAAAATCACCCTATAGCCTAGATGAATTGATTACTCGATTACCCTTTTCAAAGGAAAATATCATAATGAATATCAGGTATTTACTTTCTAAAGAGAAGATTTTTCTGAATGAGAAAAAAAAATATCAGAAAAAATAAGAAGATAAAAAGAAAAAGTTGTACTTTCGCAAACTCAATTGTGCCTCTTTAGCTCAGCTGGTAGAGCAACGCATTCGTAATGCGTAGGTCGAGGGTTCAAATCCCTTGAGAGGCTCTTTTTGAAACACTTAAAAGAAGAAAGCGAACAAAAAACATAAAATAAATTTTTAAGATCATGAATAGATTGAAACAAATTACTTTGACAATGCTTGTAGTTGCAATCAGTGTATGGAGTTATGCTCAATCCAATCCGGAAGTTCTTGTAGAGTCTACCAAGACTTCAAAAGAAGCTAAAACGTACAATCAAGGTGTAAAGTTTTTCAAAAATGGAGATAACAATGCAGCTTTAGCAAAATTTGATGAAAGTATTTCTCAAAAAAGAAGTTTCTTAGATCCGTTTTTAGGAAAGGGATATGTATTGTTGTTAGACAAACAATATAAAGAATCTTTGGTGTATTTAGAATTGTACAAAACAAAAGGCGGTACATCAAAAGCTGTAGATGAATGTATAGCAGATGCATATCGCGGATTAGGAGACATGGGGTCTGCTTTGGAAGTGATGAGTGATGCAGTAGCCAACAATCCAAATGATGTTCGTATTTTGAGAAAAAGAGCATCTATGTATGTAGAAGCAGGTCGTTATGCTGAAGCAGTAAAAGATTTAGATGCTGCCATCAATCAAGATAAAGAAAATAAAATGCTTTATCAAGAACGTGCCGCTGCAAAGAAGTTAAACAAAGACTATGAAGGTGCCGTAGCAGATTATTCTACTTTAATAGAAAAAGATAATTCAAATGCTTATTATTATTCAAGCAGAGGTGTAACCTACGGAGAAATGTCAGAATATGACGATGCAATTGCTGATTTTGACAAAGCTATTGAATTGAAGAGTGATTACTATGCTGCTTATAACAATAGAGCTGTTGCAAATATCGGCAAAGAAGATTACGAAGCTGCCGAAAAAGATTTGAAATATGTTATTGAAAAAGATTCCAAAAATGCTTTAGCATACAATAATTTGGGAATAGTTTGTTTCAAACAAGAGCAAATTGAAGAATCTATCAAATATTATGATAAAGCTATTGAATTGAAAGAAGATTACGGAAATGCATATTTCAATAGAGGTATCTCAAAAAATCGTATTGATAGAGATGCTGCAATAGAAGATTGGAATAAAGCAGTTTCTTATGGTGTAATAGAAGCAGCCAGATATATTCACACTCGTTAATATTTAATGACAACAATGAAAATTAGAGATATGATAAAAAAGATATTTGCATTGATTTTAGTTGGTTTTTTAATCATACCAACTTTTGCACAAGAGAAAGTATTAAATGATTATTCTACAGCTGCAAAAGCCAATGTAGAAAAAGGTGATGCAGAATTGGAAAACTATACTCCAACTCATAGACAATATTACATGGCTCATCGCTATTATGAAAAAGCTTTGGAGAAAGATACTTCAATAGCAGTAAAATTCAGATATGCTTTCACAGGTTTGAAATTGAAAGATACTGTAGAATACGAAAAAAATATCCAAACTATCAATGATATTTTGGCACAATATCCAAATATTACAAACGATATTTGGTATCATTTAGGTTTGGCTTACATGGAAAAATGGGTTATTTCTTCCAATCCTAATAATTATTCTACAAGAAGAAATGCCTTGGATTCTGCTATTATTTGTTTTGAAAAACAAATTACTGCAGCAACAGATGAATCTTTGACAGAAAAATCAAAACGTATGATTGAAGATTGTAACTATGCCAAAGAGAATTTGTTGGTAAGAAAATCTAAGAAAGATGTTACCATGTTGAAACCTGTATGTACCGAATTTGATGATTTCGATCCTCAATACAAAGTACAAGATACCATATTGATGTTTGGTTCTTTGCGTCCTGAAACAGCATCTGAAATTTATGGTTTGGGTTCTACATTTGAATATAATATACAAGATAGTTCCATTGCATTAACCAACAACTATAAAATTTCATTGGTAACATCTATCCATCCTAATGGAACAGGTTTCTTGACATGTTTCGATGGAAATATTTATGAATACAATTCCGAAATCAAAGGTAGAACTCGTATTGAATCACCTATCAAAGCCATCAACACTAAAAAATTCAACGAGATAAACGCTACCTATTCAGAAGACGGCAATACTATTTATTTCGCTGCTTCCGTTCCGGAAACTTATTATGGCTCAAGTAAAAAAGAGCAAAAATCTATCACTAAGTCAGGTCAAGAAAAAGATTATGATATCTATAAAATTACCAGAACTTTGAAAGAAGGTAGAAATCCTGAAAAACCTAAAAAAGAAACTTGGGGAAGTATAGAAAAATTAGACAATACTATCAATACTGCATACGATGAAGTATTGTTCTTTGAATCCAACGACGAAGAAGGTAACAAAGTTTTCTATTTTGCATCAGCAGGTCATGAATCTTATGGTGGAGTCGATTTGTTTGTTGTAAATACAGATGGAACCACTTTCAGCCAACCTAAAAACTTGGGTTATCCTATCAATACTTCTGCAGACGAATTGTCATTTGTTGTCAATAAAGAAGGCAGTGTAATGTATTTGACATCCGATCGTATTGCCGGTGCAGGTGGTCGTGATATTTATACCGTTCTTTTGGTAGGTGCAAATTATGACGATTATCCATTGGCAAATTATGATAATAGTTTGTACGAAGGTAGCGATATCTACAACAAAGACAATACACCGGATTATTTGTTGAATTACATGACAACTAACGATTATCCTGCAACAGAAACAAGTGAAGCTCGTGCAGGTGGTGTTGTTATCATTAAAACTGTTGACGAAGACGGCAATATTGTAGCATCTTCTGATGTCAATGTAGAAACTTATCCTGTAGATGAAGAACATACTGCAGATACAAAAGTTTCCACTATCAAGAAAGTAACCAACGATAAAGGTGAAACATTAATTATATTACCGGAATTAACCTATTCTGATCTTGTAGCACAAAAAGAAGGTTACATTCAAGCAGAAGATACTTTAATGGTAGAAAGCAATTATGTTGAGTTGGAAAAAGTATTGGTATTGAGAAAACTCATTGCCGGAAAAATTATCGTCTTGAAGAATGTATTCTTTGACTATGACAAATACACTTTGCGTTCCGCTTCTTTAGCAGAATTGGAAAAAGTGCTCCAATTGATGGAAGAATATCCTAATATGGAGTTAGACGTTTGGGGACATACCGATATTAAAGGTAGCGATTCTTACAACAAAACATTATCTATGAATCGTGCAAAAGTTGTTTACAATTGGTTAATCAATCAAGGTATATCCAAGAATAGATTGTCCTACGATGGATTTGGTTATCACAAACCAATTGCTACCAACGATACAGACGAAGGACGTCAGTTGAACCGTCGTACAGAACTTCATATAAAGAAAGTAAAATAATAAAAAATGCTTCTTCGGAAGCATTTTTTTATAGGCTAATATGAAGGTAGGGGTTCTTTCGGATACACATGGCTGTTATCTGTCGGCAATAGAAACTTTTTTTGCCGATTGTGATCAGTTGTGGCATGCGGGAGATATCGGCAGCCAAGATGTTTATAATCGTTTGTCGGCTTTTAAACCCTTAAAAGCTGTTTATGGCAATATAGATGATGCCCTTATAAGAAAACTGACTGAAAAGGAATTGTTTTTTGAGGCAGGTGGGTTAAACATTTTAATGACACACATCGGTGGCTATCCTCCCAAATACAATGCGAATAGTTTGCCTTTAATCGACCGTTACAAGCCGGATATTTTTGTCTGCGGACATTCTCATATTTTAAAAGTTGTTTACGATCAACAAAGAAAAATGCTGGCTATCAACCCGGGAGCTGCCGGTAATTATGGTTTTCATAAAGCGATAACTATGCTTAAATTCGATATTGTTGATAAAACTCCGAAAAATATGGATGTATTTCATCAAGAAAGATAATAAAAGGCGAAAATCAACGTTCTAATAAGATAACAATTTGTCATGAAAAGGATAGAAGATTTTACGATAATAGAAAATAAAGCGGTTGACCAAGGCAGTTTTATCTTGGTAGCACAATGTGCATCCCGATTGGAAAACATTCAGCCGGGGCAATTTGTCAATATGCAGGTACCGGATACGCAACACACTTTTTTAAGAAGGCCTATCTCCATTTGCACTTTTAACAAAGAGAAAAATACCATCAAATTCTATATTCGTAAAGTTGGCAATGGCACTGAAAAACTTTCAGCATTGAAAGTCGGGGAAAAAGTGAACATGGTTTATCCTTTAGGTAATGGATTTGATACCGATAGCAAGTCGCCATTGTTGATAGGTGGCGGCTGTGGAATTGCTCCATTGGTTTTGTTGGCACAGACATTTGCCCAAAAAGGTGTCAGGGCAACTATTTTGTTAGGGGCAAAAAGTGGCAATTTGCTTTCGTTGAAAGAAGATTTTGCCGGCATTGCAGATGTGTATATCTCTACCGATGACGGTTCAATGGGTGAAAAGGGTTTGGTGGTTAATCATTCTTTACTTCAAAAAGTAAATACATTTGATAAAATTTACACTTGCGGACCTACTGTGATGATGAAAGCCGTTGCCAAACTGGCACGAGAAAATAATATTCCATGTATGGTGTCGTTGGAAAATACAATGGCATGCGGAGTGGGTGCCTGCTTGTGTTGTGTTACCAAAACTCACGAAGGTCACAAATGTGTTTGCACTGAAGGACCGGTATTTAACGCATTGGAATTAGACGAATTTATAGATGAATAATAAGAAAAGAATCATTAATAATTAAAAACAATCAAGATGACAGGAATTATTATATTAGTAGTATTAGTTGTGTTGGTAATATGGGTAGTGTCCATGTACAACGGGATGGTTAAATCAAGAAATATGGTTGATCAGGAATGGCACAATGTGGATGTGCAGTTGGAACGTCGTTATGATTTGATTCCTAATTTAGTAGAAACGGTAAAAGGTTATGCCAAACACGAAAGCGAAACTTTGACCAAGGTAACAGAATTGCGTACTCAAGCCATGAATGCCACTACTATGGCCGAAAGAGCCGAAGCTAACAATATGCTTACTTCAGCTTTGGCAGGCTTAAAAGTGCAGTTGGAGGCTTATCCTGATTTGAAGGCAAATACCAATTTCCTTAGTTTGCAAGAAGAATTGGCTTCCACAGAGAATAAAATTTCTTTCTCCCGTCAGTTGTACAATCAGGTGGTAACCAGTTACAATACCAAGATACAAGTTTTTCCTAACAATATTATTGCAGGAATGTTTCATTTTTCTGCCAAAGAATTGTTTGAATTATCCAGCCAAGAAGCCAGACAAGCCCCCAAAGTCAGTTTTTAAGGCATGTATGAATTAATTGCAAAAAATAAGAGAAAATCCGTTGTTGTGTTTTTCTCCATGGGCATATTGTTGCTTGGTTTAGGGGCAGCAGTAGGCTATTGGATAGCAGGTGATGCAGGCATCATTGTTGGTGCTGTCATTGCTCTTGTTGTGTGGGGAATACAAGCAATAGTAGCCTATCGCCAAGGAGCAAAAGTCATTCTAAGTGGCATGAATGCCAAAGAAATTCAAAAGGCAGATGATCCTATGTTGTACAATATTATAGAAGAATTGAGTATGATATCGGGATTGAAGATGCCAAAAATTTACTTGATAGACACCGATGCCATGAATGCTTTTGCAGCCGGTACAAAGCCGGAAAGTTGTGTAGTGGCTATAACAAGAGGTTTGCGGGACAAATTGAATCGTCACGAAATACAAGGTGTAATGGCTCATGAGATGTCGCATATTTACAATCGGGATGTGCTGTACATGACTTTTGCCGGTGTGATGATGGGAACAATTGTTATTATTTCTGAAATATTGCGGAGGACGTTTTTTTATGGTTCTATGGGCAGACGTTCTTCTAATGACAAAGGTGGTACTGGTCAGTTGATTATGATATTGCTGATAGTGGTAATGGCTGTTTTTGCGGCTTTGTTAGCAAGAATGTTTTATTTTTCTCTGTCAAGAAAAAGAGAATATTTGGCAGATACCATGGCTGTCAATTTCACTCACGACCCTTCTGCATTGGCAGATGCTTTGCAAAAAATTTCCGGAGATGACACCATTTTTGATCCCGGCAAAATGGCATCTGCAATGTGTATCAGTATGCCCAAAATAAAAGAAAAAGCCACTTATTTGTTTTCCACACACCCGCCCATTCGTGAGCGTATAGACATTTTAAGGGCAATGTCGGAAGGGACAACTTATGAGAATTATTGCAAGGCCTACAAGCAAGTAAAAGGTGTTGACGACTTGCCAAAGTTTAAAAACAAAAAATGACATTCTGTCAGTTTTGTTAAAGTTTTGATTAAAAGCAATTTATACTTTTATCATATCGGTTTTACTGACATGATGGCAAAAATAGTAGTTTGGCATAGAATTCGCTTTGGTATCTAATTGAATTAGAAAAATAATTATAAACGTAAAATATAAACAACATGGAATTAAATATTAAGCCATTGGCAGACAGAGTAATAGTAAAAGCTGCACAGGCAGAACAAAAAACAGCAGGTGGAATCATTATTCCGGATACAGCAAAAGAAAAACCTCAAAGAGGTGAAGTAGTAGCAGTAGGTAATGGTAAGAAAGACGAACCTATGACAGTAAAAGTAGGTGATGTAGTATTATATGGCAAATATGCCGGTACGGAAATCAACTACAATGGTGAAGATTATCTTATCATGAAAGAATCTGATATATTAGCAATTTTATAGTGAAACAATTAAAAAAGACATAATCATGGCAAAAGAAATATTATATAGCTGGGATGCAAGAGAAGGTTTGAAAAAAGGTGTAGATGCATTGGCAAATGCAGTAAAAGTAACCTTAGGACCAAAAGGTAGAAATGTCATTATTGACAAGAAATTCGGTGCACCGCAAATTACAAAAGACGGTGTAACAGTTGCCAAAGAAATTGAATTGAAAGAAGCCATTGAAAATATGGGTGCACAAATGGTGAAAGAAGTAGCTTCTAAAACCAACGACCAAGCCGGTGATGGTACTACTACCGCTACTGTTTTGGCACAAATTATTTTCAATCATGGTTTGAAATATGTTACTGCCGGTGCCAATCCTATGGATTTGAAACGCGGTATTGACAAGGCTGTTGCATGTGTAGTTGCAGATTTGAAAAAACGTTCTCAAGAAGTTGGTGAAAACAACGAAAAAATTGAGCAAGTAGCAACCATTTCTGCCAACAACGACCAAGCTGTCGGTGCTATCATTGCAGAAGCCATGCACAAAGTAAAAAAAGAAGGTGTTATTACCATTGAAGAGGCAAAAGGTACCGAAACAGAAGTAAAAGTTGTGGAAGGTATGCAATTCGATCGTGGATATATTTCACCTTATTTTGTTACTGACACAGAAAAAATGGAAACCGTTTACGATACTCCGTACATTTTGATATATGATAAGAAAATTTCTAATATGAAAGAATTCTTACCAATTTTGGAGAAAGTAGTTCAAACAGGTAAACCATTATTAGTAATAGCAGAAGATATCGAAAGCGAAGCTTTGGCAACATTGGTTGTCAATCGTTTGCGTGGTTCTTTGAAGATAGTTGCCGTAAAGGCTCCGGGATTTGGTGACCGCAGAAAAGAAATGTTGGAAGACATTGCTATTTTGACAGGTGGTACAGTAATTTCTGAAGAAAAAGGCTACAAATTGGAAGATGCTACTTTGGAAATGTTAGGTCAAAGTGAAAAAATTACTGTTGACAAAGAAAATACTACTATTGTTAGCGGCAAAGGCAACAAAGAAGCTATCGGTGCCCGTATTGCACAAATTAAAGCACAAATTGAAAGCACTAAATCCGACTATGATCGTGAAAAATTGCAAGAACGTTTGGCAAAATTGGCAGGCGGTGTAGCAGTGATTTATGTTGGTGCAGCCAGCGAAGTTGAAATGAAAGAAAAGAAAGATCGTTTTGACGATGCATTGCATGCAACAAGAGCAGCTGTAGAAGAAGGTATTATCCCCGGCGGTGGTGTTGCTTATATTCGTGCAATCAAAGCTTTAGACGGCATTAAAGCTGAAAACGACGATGAAAAATTCGGTATAGAAATCGTTCGCCGTGCTTTGGAAGAACCATTGAGACAAATAGTTCAAAATGCCGGTTTGGAAGGTTCTGTAGTTGTTAACAGCGTTAAAGAAAGCGAAGGATTCTTCGGTTACAATGCCCGTACAGAAAAATACGAGGATTTAATGCAGGCAGGTGTTATCGATCCGGCGAAAGTAGCTCGTGTAGCATTAGAAAATGCTGCTTCTATCGCAGGTATGTTGTTGACAACAGAATGCGTTTTGGCAGATATCAAAGAAGAAACTCCGGCCGCACCTATGGCAGGCGGAATGCCCGGTGGCGGTATGGGCGGCATGTACTAATAGTACATATACAACGATTAAAAAGACCGAATTTGTTCGGTCTTTTTTTATTGTAGAAAAAGCACAACTAGGATGATAAGCGGCTGTTTGATAAAAATAAATCTGCTTAATTGAAAAAAAATTGTTTTTTTTATACGTATGAATATTTTTTTTTCTAATTTTGTGCCTTGAAAAAGTTGAATTTCAATTTACATGAGTAAATGAAGGCGGCAATTGCCACAAATAAAACAGATTAAATATTATAAAACACGAGTATGATGAAGAAAATTTTAATGATTCTTGGCATTAGTATAGCCTTGTGTGCTTGCCACAAGGAAGAGAATTATGAATTACCGGAAGGACCGGTGGAAATTCCCGATGCAGTCGATTTAGGGTTGAGTGTAAACTGGGCATCGTTCAATTTAGGTGCAACAGAAGAAGGCGATTACGGCTATTATTATGCATGGGGCGATACAAGACGGCAGAGTGTGGTATTGTGGAAAAATTATCGCTATAGCAATAGTGACGGCACCAAGTTCAACAAATATTGCTTGCCTTCACAAGCTGCTTGGTGGGAAGGAAAAGGTTCTCCGGATGGTTACACAAGTTTACGTTCCGAAGATGATATCGTAATTAAAAGATTAGGCGGCAGATGGAGACTTCCGACAAAAGAAGAAGTGGAAGAATTGATGGATACACAATATCATCCTGAAACTTTTACATGGGATATGCAAGCCAAAGCATTAAATGATAAAGGAGAAGAAGTGAAAGGTGTTCGCATTACCAGAAAGAGCAGCGGAAAAAGTATTTTCATTCCTTATTCCGGTCGTATGAATGGCGATGGATTTGAATATACCAAATCGCGGGCATATTTATGGACATCTACTTTGTCAGAAGGTGCAACAGGCGGTCCGGACGGTGCCTACAATCTCGGACTTGATAAAAATGAAGGTGGCGGAGTTTGGAGCAACAGCCGTTGCTATGGCTTTGCTGTCCGTCCGATACAAACCAAATAAGAGTTTTGTAAGACAGGTTTTGAATTTTCCTAACCTCCAACAAGGTGACATTGCTATTATAAATAAAAGTAGGAAATGGATTTTTACGCAAAATGGTTTGACGAGCTTTCGTCTTCGGAGGTTTATGAGATATTGAAGGAAAGGCAGAAAATCTTTGTAGTGGAGCAAAGTATCGTGTATGTTGATGCAGACGATGTTGACTACAAGAGTCTCCATTGTTTTATCATGCACGATGGTGTTATAGAGGCCTATCTAAGGGCTTTTTATGACGAAAAGAAATCCGTTAAAACGGTTAGCATAGGTCGTGTGCTTACTCGCATCCACGGCAAAGGTTGGGGACGGCAGTTGATGGAGCAAAGTCTTGCCGTTATTCTGCAAAAACTTCCTTGCAGTATCATCCGCATGGACGCACAGAAATATGCAACAGGCTTCTACGAAAAATATGGTTTTAAAGTAGTGTCAGATGAATATTTAGAAGAAGGCATTGTGCATGTGGATATGGAGGTGACGGCAGACGAAATGATAAACCGATTAAAAAGATAACACCTCCAAGCATTTTGATAAATAATAAA